>NZ_FXBJ01000002.1:490000-497500 GCF_900177385.1 Carnobacterium iners | reverse complement strand
ACCGGAGGAAGGTGGGGATGACGTCAAATCATCATGCCCCTTATGACCTGGGCTACACACGTGCTACAATGGATGGTACAACGAGTCGCAAGATCGCGAGGTCAAGCTAATCTCTTAAAGCCATTCTCAGTTCGGATTGCAGGCTGCAACTCGCCTGCATGAAGCCGGAATCGCTAGTAATCGCGGATCAGAACGCCGCGGTGAATACGTTCCCGGGTCTTGTACACACCGCCCGTCACACCACGAGAGTTTGTAACACCCGAAGTCGGTGAGGTAACCCTTTTGGGAGCCAGCCGCCTAAGGTGGGATAGATAATTGGGGTGAAGTCGTAACAAGGTAGCCGTATCGGAAGGTGCGGCTGGATCACCTCCTTTCTAAGGATATAACGGAACCGTCACAGTTGTTTTACTTTGTTTAGTTTTGAGAGGTCTAATCTTCTCAGAAAGTAAGTAGTTGTTCTTTGAAAACTGGATAGTGTTTAACATGTAAGAAAAGCAAGAAAACATCGCGTTTTATTTTTTAATGTATTTCTTCACCTTAGGGTGAATGGAATAGTTAACATGACCATAGGTTAAGTTAATAAGGGCGCACGGTGGATGCCTTGGCACTAGGAGCCGAAGAAGGACGGGACTAACGCCGATATGCTTTGGGGAGCTGTAAGTAAGCTTTGATCCAGAGATTTCCGAATGGGGAAACCCAACACTCTTTATCGGGTGTTACTATTGACTGAATACATAGGTCAATAGAGGTAGACGCAGAGAACTGAAACATCTAAGTACCTGCAGGAAGAGAAAGAAAAATCGATTCCCTGAGTAGCGGCGAGCGAAACGGGAATAGCCCAAACCAGAAAGCTTGCTTTCTGGGGTTGTAGGACTGAACACATAGAGTCATAAATGAACGAAGTAGGAGAAGCGACCTGGAAAGGTCCGCCGAAGAGGGTAAAAGCCCCGTAACTGAAACTTCGTTCACTCTGATCAGTATCCTGAGTACGGCGGAACACGAGAAATTCCGTCGGAATCCGGGAGGACCATCTCCCAAGGCTAAATACTCCCTAGTGACCGATAGTGAACCAGTACCGTGAGGGAAAGGTGAAAAGAACCCCGGAAGGGGAGTGAAACAGCACCTGAAACCGTGTGCTTACAAGTAGTTAGAGCCCGTTAATGGGTGATAGCGTGCCTTTTGTAGAATGAACCGGCGAGTTACGATCCCATGCGAGGTTAAGTTGATGAGACGGAGCCGTAGCGAAAGCGAGTCTGAATAGGGCGAATGAGTATGTGGTCGTAGACCCGAAACCAAGTGATCTACCCATGTCCAGGTTGAAGGTGCGGTAATACGCACTGGAGGACCGAACCCACGTATGTTGAAAAATGCGGGGATGAGGTGTGGGTAGCGGAGAAATTCCAATCGAACTTGGAGATAGCTGGTTCTCTCCGAAATAGCTTTAGGGCTAGCCTCGGAATTAGAATCATGGAGGTAGAGCAACTGTTTGGACTAGGGGCCCTTCTCGGGTTACCGAATTCAGATAAACTCCGAATGCCATTGATTTATATCCGGGAGTCAGACTACGAGTGATAAGATCCGTAGTCGAGAGGGAAACAGCCCAGACCACCAGCTAAGGTCCCAAAGTTTATGTTAAGTGGAAAAGGATGTGGGGTTGCTTAGACAACTAGGATGTTGGCTCAGAAGCAGCCATCATTTAAAGAGTGCGTAATAGCTCACTAGTCGAGTGACCCTGCGCCGAAAATTTACCGGGGCTAAACATAACACCGAAGCTGTGGATAGAACTTAGGTTCTATGGTAGGAGAGCGTTCTAAGGGCGTCGAAGCTAGACCGTGAGGACTGGTGGAGCGCTTAGAAGTGAGAATGCCGGTATGAGTAGCGAAAGACGGGTGAGAATCCCGTCCACCGAATGACTAAGGTTTCCTGGGGAAGGCTCGTCCTCCCAGGGTTAGTCGGGACCTAAGTCGAGGCCGATAGGCGTAGACGATGGACAACAGGTTGAGATTCCTGTACCAGTTTGTTTTGTTTGAACAATGGAGGGACACAGTAGGCTAAGGAATACGCACTGTTGGATATGTGCGTCCAAGCAACAAGTCTTGAGGTGAGTCAAATGCTTGCCTCTATTAAGGACAAGTTGTGATGGGGAGAGAAATTAAGTATCGAAGTTCCCGATGTCACACTGTCAAGAAAAGCTTCTAGTTAGAAACAATCTGCCCGTACCGCAAACCGACACAGGTAGTCGAGGAGAGAATCCTAAGGTGTGCGAGCGAACTCTCGTTAAGGAACTCGGCAAAATGACCCCGTAACTTCGGGAGAAGGGGTGCTGACCATTTGGTCAGCCGCAGTGAATAGGCCCAAGCAACTGTTTATCAAAAACACAGGTCTCTGCTAAATCGAAAGATGACGTATAGGGGCTGACGCCTGCCCGGTGCTGGAAGGTTAAGAGGATGGGTTAGCTCTCGAGCGAAGCTCAGAATTGAAGCCCCAGTAAACGGCGGCCGTAACTATAACGGTCCTAAGGTAGCGAAATTCCTTGTCGGGTAAGTTCCGACCCGCACGAAAGGCGTAATGATTTGGGCACTGTCTCAACGAGAGACTCGGTGAAATTATAGTACCTGTGAAGATGCAGGTTACCCGCGACAGGACGGAAAGACCCCATGGAGCTTTACTGCAGTTTGATATTGAGTGTTTGTACAGCTTGTACAGGATAGGTAGGAGCCTATGAAGCCAGGACGCTAGTCTTGGTGGAGGCAATGGTGGGATACTACCCTTGCTGTATGACCACTCTAACCCTCAGCCATGATCTGGCTGGGAGACAGTGTCTGACGGGCAGTTTGACTGGGGCGGTCGCCTCCTAAAGTGTAACGGAGGCGCCCAAAGGTTCCCTCAGAATGGTTGGAAATCATTCGTAGAGTGTAAAGGCAGAAGGGAGCTTGACTGCGAGACCTACAAGTCGAGCAGGGACGAAAGTCGGGCTTAGTGATCCGGTGGTTCCGTATGGAAGGGCCATCGCTCAACGGATAAAAGCTACCCTGGGGATAACAGGCTTATCTCCCCCAAGAGTCCACATCGACGGGGAGGTTTGGCACCTCGATGTCGGCTCATCGCATCCTGGGGCTGTAGTCGGTCCCAAGGGTTGGGCTGTTCGCCCATTAAAGCGGTACGCGAGCTGGGTTCAGAACGTCGTGAGACAGTTCGGTCCCTATCCGTCGCGGGCGCAGGAAATTTGAGAGGAGCTGTCCTTAGTACGAGAGGACCGGGATGGACACACCGCTGGTGTACCAGTTGTTCTGCCAAGAGCATCGCTGGGTAGCTATGTGTGGACGGGATAAACGCTGAAAGCATCTAAGCGTGAAGCCCCCCTCAAGATGAGATTTCCCATCACGTAAGTGAGTAAGACCCCTGAGAGATGATCAGGTAGATAGGTTGGAAGTGGAAGTACAGCGATGTATGGAGCGGACCAATACTAATCGGTCGAGGACTTAACCATTTTTAAACGATGAAGAAACGGTTTTATTGTCTTATAGTTAAACACTACCCAGTTTTGAGAGAACAACGTTCTCTTATAGCTAAAAGATGTGTGGTGGCGATGGCAAGAAGGTCACACCTGTTCCCATGCCGAACACAGTAGTTAAGCTTCTTAGCGCCGATGGTAGTGAAGGGTTTCCCTTTGTGAGAGTAGGACGCTGCCGCGCATCTTTAAAAAAGTATCATCTTCGGATGGTGCTTTTTTTTGTTCGCCCAGCATGGGCAAACTCTAACAGGTGAAAGTCCTGAGTGCGACCGATTAGCGGTAAGCATGTAGCTAAAAGCAAGGGTGTCCACCGTGAGGTGGAATCTGAAGGAAGCTCGAGGCAAATCTCTGGTCTGACGAACAGAAATCATATAGGACGCAGTGCCGAGGATAAGGTTGCAAAAGAAGCTGAAGTCCAATAGCTAATGTATCAATCGTGTGATGTAGATATGGCAGATAGATGGAGAGAAAGAGTTCGCACCTTAACTGGGGAGGTCTTCTGTTCTTATTTCAAAAACTTGTAGTGATACAAGCCTGAGACAGGAGAAGTCAGCAGAAGCCGTAGTAGTGAAGACAGCTAGTGAAAGTTAGACAGAGCGAAGGGCTGAACCGTTTTATCGTTATGGAAATCAATATTGGAAGAGGAAATAGACCGCTGGTCAAAAGACGAGAAAGTGGATACCGACTTCACGAGAAGGAAAGGAAATAACAAACATGTATGAAAGGAAAATCCTTGAGCGTATCTTAGATAAAGAGAATTTGACTGTAGCATTCGAACAAGTAAGACGAAATAAAGGTGTCGCAGGTGTGGATGGCATGACAATTGATGAGCTAGGAATATATTTTCTTCGAAACAAAGAAGAAGTTATGGCTCAGATTCGTCAAAGAAACTACCAAACCTCACCCGTTCTTCGAGTGGAGATTCCTAAACCAAATGGTGGTGTTCGTTTACTAGGAATCCCGACAGTTAAAGACCGTATGATTCAACAAGCCATTGCACAAGTATTGACTCCCTTATTCGATAAAGGTTTTAGTAACTATAGTTACGGTTTTCGACCAAACAGGCAAGCTGAAATGGCAATTAATCAGGCGTTAGTGTACTTCAATGAAGGATATGACTGGATTGTTGATATCGATCTTGAACGTTTCTTTGATACGGTGCAACATGACCGATTGATGAATTTAGTCTCTAGAACAATCTCCGATGGAGATGTAATTTCGCTGATTCGTAAATTTCTTGTCAGTGGAGTACAAGTTAATGGGATTATTCAAGATACTAGCATTGGAACTCCGTAAGGAGGGAACCTTTCACCGCTATTGAGCAATATCATGCTTAATGAACTTGATAAGGAACTGGAAAAACGAAACCTCCGTTTCGTTCGTTACGCTGATGATTGTATCATTATGGTTAAGAGTGAAATGTCAGCGAGAAGAGTGATGCGTTCCGTTACAAAATTTATCGAAGAAAAGTTAGGATTGATTGTCAATAGTACAAAATCTAAGATTATGAAGCTAAATAATCCAGAAATGAAATTTTTAGGATTCGGTTTTTACCGAGATTTTAATAAGAAAACCTATCAAGCGAAACCACATAAAATCTCAGTAGAAAACTTTCGATATAAACTTAAAGTACTTACACGTAAGAATTGGAGTATTGATACGAAATATCAAGTGGAACGACTGAATCAAGTGATTCGAGGGTGGATAAACTACTATAAAATAGGTTCAATGAAAAGCATTTTAAAGAAAATTGACTCTCATTTGAGAGTCCGTCTCAGAATGTGTATTTGGCATAAATGGAAAACAGCTAAGAATCGGCGAAAGAACTTAATAAAATTAGGGATGGACAAATACAGTGCCTATAAAAATAGTCACACTAGTAAGGGTGTCGTACGTATTGCCTATTCTTGGATTTTAACAACGACTATCACAAACAAGAGACTTGCCCAATTTGGCTTAGTCTCTTGTGTAGAGTATTACGATAAAATACATGTTTAGTATAAAATGGAACCGCCGTATACCGAACGGTACGTACGGTGGTGTGAGAGGTCGGAGCCGTGAGGCTCCTCCTACTCGATCGTTTTTTATTAATTATAATTTCGAGTTTTATAATATATAACATTAGTAGGTTTTTACTCACTAACGTCATTTATTTAAGTGGTCTATAAAAAGGAAATTAGTGAGTTCTACTATAGAATAATAGCGACTAAAATTTTATAATTAGAAGAAAATCACTTATTTACTTCAAATAATAGGTTGAAAGTACTAAATAGTTAAAATAAAAATAGCTATCTCAATGATAACTATGTTAAATAGAATTAGTCACTAGTAATACACGAAACATTAAATATTTTATAAATCTATTTGTATTATTCTAATAGGCAAAAAAGTCCTTTATACTGAACTCGGATGATTCATCCAAGACCAATAAAAAGGACCAAACTCATGGATAAGTATAAAACAAATTCTGCTTTTAATAAATGGTTTTCTTCCATTAAGTTAGATTGTTTACCAAGCCCTATTCAAAAAAATTTGATTTTGATAAATACCATAAGAAACTTAGTTTCTTTCGAGCTCTTCAACTTTTTCTTCATGGGATCAATGACGAAAAAGAAAGTCTTAGAGAGATGGATGCGGCCTTCGTTTCGAAAGAACGTCAAAAAGAAATGGGCATGACTAGTATCGGTTATTCCCAGATCTCTAGAACATTCTCAAAAATAGATCCAGAGATTCTTTTAGCCATTTTTAGTCAGCTGGTCAGTCAGACTAAAATAAAAGGCTCGTAACGAAACGAAATGGTCTCTACCTAATTGATTCTTTGACGTTTTCACTTAACCAAAATCTTTACTAATGGGCTGATTTTCGTAAAACAAAATTAGGAATTAAGCTTCATTTAAAACTCTGCTTTATGGATAATGAGCCTCTTTACCCAGATGAATTTACACTGACTAACGCCGCCGAGCACGATACAAATCAGTTAGAAGTATTGGTTAATCAACCTAAAGCGACTGATGTGTTTGATCACGGATACCTTGATTTTAAACGTTTAGACACGATGCACTGGCGGGGCTACTTCTTTGTGACAAGAATCAAAAAGAATGCAAAAGTTCTTGTTTTAGAACCATTAGTAGCTTCCAAGAGTGATTCCGTTATTAGCGACCAAATGGTCTCATTAGGTGCTCAGAACCATCTAACTTCCAGATTTCGTTTAGTAGTCGTTCAAGGTAAAAAGGGGAAAACTCTCGAGTTTGTTACAAATCGTTTTGACTGCCCCTCTACTGGCAGTGCAGAAATGTATCAAGCACTTTAGCAAATAGAACGGTCCTTCAAGCTTATTAAGCAACATATGACGATTAAAAAGTTTTTTCGAGAAGTAAAAAAGGGGTTGTCAATCAACTAGTTTAAGCCATGATCGCCAGTTTATTAACCTATTTGATTAAGTTGAAAATAAAAAGTAAACAGTTTGTTTTTTAAATCAAACGATTTTTTCGTTATCTGTTATTTCAACTGGCAGAAGAATGGTTTAACCTTTTGATACCCACTTAGATCTTTAAAGAAAGGGTGTCAGTCGGTAATGGAATCAGTTGAATAAGCAAAATTTTCTGGAAATAGTCATCTTTTGCGTAAGCACTCCCTTTTTTTGCCTTTTTTCAGAAAAATAAGAAATTAGGTCAATCAAACTATGTTTATGCAACACTAATAATAATTAATATAAAAGTAAATCTATTGAAGGTATACTAACTTATGTACTATTTAATGTATCCTAAACGAACAATTATCGACTAGGATAACTCTCTTTATTGAGATAAGTCTTAACTGTCACACGTTAGATTGCTGATATGTTGTATATAGTCTATATAACGTATTTGTTGATGAAAGAATAAAGATAAGTTTAAATATACAACAGCCAGTTAACTAGTATTTAAATACTGATATAAAAACTAATAATACTCTAGGTAGTTTGCCCATTAGAGATGGTAGAACGA
>NZ_FXBJ01000002.1:300000-485000 GCF_900177385.1 Carnobacterium iners | reverse complement strand
AAGTTCCCGATGTCACACTGTCAAGAAAAGCTTCTAGTTAGAAACAATCTGCCCGTACCGCAAACCGACACAGGTAGTCGAGGAGAGAATCCTAAGGTGTGCGAGCGAACTCTCGTTAAGGAACTCGGCAAAATGACCCCGTAACTTCGGGAGAAGGGGTGCTGACCATTTGGTCAGCCGCAGTGAATAGGCCCAAGCAACTGTTTATCAAAAACACAGGTCTCTGCTAAATCGAAAGATGACGTATAGGGGCTGACGCCTGCCCGGTGCTGGAAGGTTAAGAGGATGGGTTAGCTCTCGAGCGAAGCTCAGAATTGAAGCCCCAGTAAACGGCGGCCGTAACTATAACGGTCCTAAGGTAGCGAAATTCCTTGTCGGGTAAGTTCCGACCCGCACGAAAGGCGTAATGATTTGGGCACTGTCTCAACGAGAGACTCGGTGAAATTATAGTACCTGTGAAGATGCAGGTTACCCGCGACAGGACGGAAAGACCCCATGGAGCTTTACTGCAGTTTGATATTGAGTGTTTGTACAGCTTGTACAGGATAGGTAGGAGCCTATGAAGCCAGGACGCTAGTCTTGGTGGAGGCAATGGTGGGATACTACCCTTGCTGTATGACCACTCTAACCCTCAGCCATAATCTGGCTGGGAGACAGTGTCTGACGGGCAGTTTGACTGGGGCGGTCGCCTCCTAAAGTGTAACGGAGGCGCCCAAAGGTTCCCTCAGAATGGTTGGAAATCATTCGTAGAGTGTAAAGGCAGAAGGGAGCTTGACTGCGAGACCTACAAGTCGAGCAGGGACGAAAGTCGGGCTTAGTGATCCGGTGGTTCCGTATGGAAGGGCCATCGCTCAACGGATAAAAGCTACCCTGGGGATAACAGGCTTATCTCCCCCAAGAGTCCACATCGACGGGGAGGTTTGGCACCTCGATGTCGGCTCATCGCATCCTGGGGCTGTAGTCGGTCCCAAGGGTTGGGCTGTTCGCCCATTAAAGCGGTACGCGAGCTGGGTTCAGAACGTCGTGAGACAGTTCGGTCCCTATCCGTCGCGGGCGCAGGAAATTTGAGAGGAGCTGTCCTTAGTACGAGAGGACCGGGATGGACACACCGCTGGTGTACCAGTTGTTCTGCCAAGAGCATCGCTGGGTAGCTATGTGTGGACGGGATAAACGCTGAAAGCATCTAAGCGTGAAGCCCCCCTCAAGATGAGATTTCCCATCACGTAAGTGAGTAAGACCCCTGAGAGATGATCAGGTAGATAGGTTGGAAGTGGAAGTACAGCGATGTATGGAGCGGACCAATACTAATCGGTCGAGGACTTAACCATTTTTAAACGATGAAGAAACGGTTTTATTGTCTTATAGTTAAACACTACCCAGTTTTGAGAGAACAACGTTCTCTTATAGCTAAAAGATGTGTGGTGGCGATGGCAAGAAGGTCACACCTGTTCCCATGCCGAACACAGTAGTTAAGCTTCTTAGCGCCGATGGTAGTGAAGGGTTTCCCTTTGTGAGAGTAGGACGCTGCCGCGCATCTAATAGTTTTTTTCTCATATGGAGGTTTAGCTCAGCTGGGAGAGCATCTGCCTTACAAGCAGAGGGTCGGCGGTTCGATCCCGTCAACCTCCACCATGAGTCATTAGCTCAGTTGGTAGAGCATCTGACTTTTAATCAGAGGGTCGCAGGTTCGAATCCTGCATGACTCATAACTATTCATTAAAATGACTAGTTATGCCATATTTTAGCGGGTGTGGCGGAATTGGCAGACGCACTAGATTTAGGATCTAGCGTCGAAAGACGTGGGGGTTCAAGTCCCTTCACCCGCACCATATTTTCAAGCCGGCTTAGCTCAGTTGGTAGAGCATCTGATTTGTAATCAGAGGGTCGAGGGTTCAACTCCTTTAGCCGGCACCATTAGCGGAAGTAGTTCAGTGGTAGAACGCCACCTTGCCAAGGTGGAGGTCGCGGGTTCGAACCCCGTCTTCCGCTTACTAGGTCATCTAGTAAGCGATGTAACAATCGTAACTTGTTCAAAATGCCGGGGTGGCGGAACAGGTAGACGCACAGGACTTAAAATCCTGCGGTGAGTGATCATCGTGCCGGTTCGATTCCGGCCCTCGGCACCATATGTTGCACCCATAGCTCAATTGGATAGAGTACCTGACTACGAATCAGGCGGTTAGAGGTTCGACTCCTCTTGGGTGCATTTTTTAAATTTTATAAGATAATCACGGGAAGTAGCTCAGCTTGGTAGAGCACTTGGTTTGGGACCAAGGGGTCGCAGGTTCGAATCCTGTCTTCCCGATAATATGGAAAACCACTTACTTTGAGTGGTTTTTTTGTATTATCTAAAAGAATCAAAATTAAGTGGTGGTACAACCTAAAATTAATGACTATTATGACTATTCTAATTAAAATAGTCTGTTTTTAACTTAATATAAGAAGAGTTGCTTTTCAAATCCATTATTTTCTCGTATAATTAAAGTCAGTATTAGTCAAAACTTAGTTAATATTTTAAATATTTATTTTTTAACGAAAAAATAAATAACAAAGTCTGGTGTTGAGACGAAAAGAAAAGGAGTGTTACTGAAAGAGCACCGTTGCAATGTATGGTAAGAACAGGTAATATACACATACCATACAACCTCATTGTTTTAGTAACAAGTCACACATGAACAATCAGAATATGTCGGATATCATTGAAGCTTATTTGAAAAAAGTACTTGGGACAGATGAGCAAGTCGAAATTAGACGTAGTGAAATGGCAGACCGATTTAATTGTGTCCCTTCTCAAATTAATTATGTAATCAATACACGATTTACTGTTCAACAAGGCTATTTAGTGGAAAGTAAACGTGGTGGTGGCGGATATATACGAATAATCAAAGTCAAATTACTCGACGAAGCAGATATGTTGGATATGATGATTGATGTAATAGGTAGTGAAATATCACAAAGAAATGCCTATTCAATTGTAGAAACACTTTACCAAGATAGTATGATTGCTAAACGAGAAGCTAGCCTAATGCTTTCAGCAATGGAAAAGTCAGTTTTATCTTTAGAAGACTGTAAGAAAGAAAATGAATTACGGGCAAGAATAGTGACGGCTTTTTTGAATAACTTAAGATACGAGCAATTGTAAAGAATGGAGGTAATATTATGAATGAATTATTCTCAGAAAAAGCAAAAGACGTCTTAATGTTGGCTCAAGAGGAAGCTAAAGAGTTTCGTCATCGTTCGATAGGTACGGAACATATTTTGTTAGCTCTTGTGGTTGAGCAAGAAGGAATAGCAGGTAAAACACTTCGTGAATTTTCAATAACTGAAAAAGAAATACGAGAAGAAGCAGCACATTTTACCGGTTATGGAACAATGAAATATGATTCAAAGAGCATTGTTCTTCCTTATTCACCCCGGGCTAAACAAGCGATAACATTAGCCACAGATGAAGCTAGGCGTATGGGATCCTCCCTAGTAGGAACAGAACATTTATTACTTGGCTTGTTGCGTGAAGAGGATGTATTGTCTTCTAAAATTTTAACAAATCTAGATATTAACTTAAATAAAATACGTCAAATATTACTAAAAAAAATAGGCGTTATAGATGAAAAAAATAGTAAGACAAAACGTTCTAAGTCTGTTATTAAACAAACGATAGGTACTCCGACACTTGATGCTTTAGCAAGAGATTTAACAGCAAGTGCTAGAGCTAAAAAAATTGATCCGATTATTGGACGACAAATAGAAATAAAAAGAGTCATCCAGGTGTTAAGTCGACGTACTAAAAATAATCCGGTTTTGATTGGTGAAGCGGGAGTAGGTAAAACTGCTATAGCAGAGGGGTTAGCACAGAAAATTGCTGCTAGAGAAGTTCCGCATACATTAATCGGTAAACGGCTAATGATGCTCGATATGGGTTCTTTAGTCGCAGGCACAAAGTACCGTGGAGAATTCGAAGAACGAATGAAAAAAATTATTGATGAAATTTATCAAGACGGAAACGTTATACTGTTTATTGATGAGTTGCATACACTAATTGGAGCAGGTGGTGCTGAAGGCGCAATAGACGCTTCTAATATACTGAAACCCGCTTTAGCTCGTGGAGAATTACAAACTATAGGTGCTACTACGCTAGATGAATACCAAAAATATATTGAAAAAGATGCAGCTTTAGAAAGACGTTTCTCACCTATTCGTGTTGAACAACCTTCTCTTGAAGAGACGGAAGATATTTTATTAGGTTTACGTTCGCGCTACGAAGATCACCACGGTGTTGAAATTACTGATGAAGCTATCCATGCAGCTGTCCAATTGTCTTCTCGTTATATAACTGCTAGACAACTTCCTGATAAAGCGATTGATCTAATCGATGAGTCAGCTTCAAAAGTGCGATTAGACTCTTCTAATAAACCTTCACCGATGGTGACTGCACTTAAACAGCTAGAAACATTGATTGAGGAGAAAGAAGTAGCTATTCAGTTGCAAGATTTTGAAAAAGCAGCTAAGTTACGAACAAGTGAAATGCAGCAAAGAACAGAAATTGAAGGGATTTTGGAAAAAATTAAGCATCCTGGTCCAAATTCAGTTAATTTAAAAGTAGAAGAAAATGATATTGCAGAAGTCGTTTCCTTATGGACAGGTATACCAGTGAAACAAATGGACCAAAAAGAATCAGGTCTTCTGTTAAAATTAGAAAATATTTTGCATAAACGCTTAATAGGACAAGAAGAAGCCGTTAGTGCAGTAGCTAGGGCTATCAGAAGATCTAGAAGCGGATTAAAAGATCCTAATAAACCAATCGGTTCATTTATGTTTTTAGGACCAACAGGAGTAGGGAAAACAGAATTAGCAAAAACACTAGCCGATGCTATGTTTGGTAGTGAAGAAGCATTGATTAGAGTAGATATGTCTGAATTTATGGAAAAATATAGTACAAGTCGTTTAATTGGCTCTCCTCCGGGTTATGTTGGTTATGATGAAGGTGGACAACTAACTGAAAAAGTAAGGCAAAAACCTTATTCAGTTATCTTATTTGATGAAGTTGAAAAAGCCCATCCAGATGTCTTTAACATTCTGTTACAAGTATTAGATGACGGTCATTTGACTGATTCAAAAGGTCGTAAAGTAGACTTTAAGAATACCGTTATGATTATGACTTCAAATCTCGGAGCAACGTCTTTGAGAGATGAAAAATTAGTTGGGTTTAGTACAAAAGATAAGAAGAAAGACCATAATATGATGGAAAAAAGGATTAAAGAAGAATTAAAAACAACCTTTAGGCCAGAGTTTATCAATCGATTAGATGAAATCATTGTGTTTCATGCGCTTGAAAAAGCTGAGCTAAATAAGATTGTTAAATTATTAGCACAATCAATTATTAAGCGTTTAGAAGAAATGGATATTCATGTTAAAATAACCCAAGCAGCTATAGACGTCATATCTAAAGCAGGATTTGATCCAGAGTACGGTGCTCGACCTTTGCGTCGTGCGATTCAAAAAGAAATTGAAGATCGCTTGAGTGAAGAACTATTGAGTGGAGTAATTAAAGTTGGAGATCAGGTTACTCTTGGGGCTTCAAAAGGAAAAATTAAAGTTACTGTAAAGGATAGAACAAAAAAGATTGAAATATCTTCTGATTCAATAAAATCTTAAAAATAGTTTTTAAAATAAATTATATAGAACCCAAATACCTAGTATCATTCTCAGATGCTAGGTATTTTTTATTCATATTATTCGTATTTTTTCTTTTTTTCTGCTATGCTTAAATCATAGATAGAGTAAGGGAGATGTATATTTTATGAAAAGAAGTGCACGTAATTTACTAGTCGGTTTAGGCGCTACATTAGCGATAGGAGCCGTTATCTTATCTACATCTGATAGAAATATGGCTAAAGTAGAGGCCTATATTAATCGGCAAAAAGCGAAAAATTTTGTTAAAGATACATTAAAGGGTAATGAAAAAGCTTTAGATGTTGTTGAAAAATTATCTGATGAAGAAGTTATAAATTTATTAAAAGTTGTTGATAAAGTCAGTGATTTAAAAGGGCAAGTTGGGAGCTATACAAATCATCTAAAAGAGGCAACGAATGAATTTAAAGAGATGTTTGTGGATAAAAAAGAAAAAGCAACAGAAAAAGCAGAAGATTTTGTAGAAGAAGTGAAAGACAAAGTAAAAGGATAAAAAAATTTAAAAATTAAATAAGCTCCTACTTATTCACGAATAGGTAGGAGCTTATTTAATTTTACATCATTTGTTTATTAAAAGAACAAGCTGAATTATGCAACAAAGTGTTATTTCTTAAAAAACTAATAGATAGCAAAGTAATAAATCATCCATATTGCGTAAAGATAACCCACTCGTATCACAAAACCGTTCTATTCGATATTGTAAGGTATTTCGGTGAACGTACAATGATTTAGCGGCTAAACTGATATTCCCTTGACTATGCCACATAGCTAGAATGAGTTCTTTTAACTCAGGTTGAGTTGTGTATTTCTTTTTAAGAATAGGCATGAGGATACTTTTATCTAAGGATTCAGACGTATAATGATGCAAAGCAACAATAGGTAAAGAAAGTAAGGATTTTCCTTTATTTTTTTGTTTTTCGAAAATAAATTGTTCTTCTTCAAAAATAGATTTGAATTCTTTATTTATTGGCCAGAATTGACCAATATAGCAAATAGTTTTAATTGAAAAATCATCATCAAGTGTTTGAATGATACCCGAAAGTTCAGCGAAAGTTAACTTTTCGTCAGACTTTTTTTGAATCAGTAATCCAGAAGTTTCGTTGGTAAAAAAAGCTTCTTTACTGTTACTAAAAATACTTTTGAATGCACTAAGCCAAGTTTTTTTTTCAAAATAAGAGTCCTTTTTTAAAATGATAAATTGGATAATACGAAATTCACTATCTAAAGTTGGAGGGGAAGGCTCAACTCCATTTATTAAGTAGTTTTGCCATTTTAAAGCAACTGAAGAAAGATTAGTTTTTTTTGAAACAAATAAAAGGTTCAATAATTCAATTTCAGAGGATGTTTTAGTTGATTTTTCAAAATGAATCCATTTATTTTTGAATGGAAAAGAAATAAAGTTAGTATTTTCTAAAGGTAGGTCAGTTAACTGAGCATCTGAATAGATTGATTTAATCTCATTGAATTCCAAAATAATACCTCTTTTCAAATAAATAGGAATGATTCTTTTATAACAACTTCTTTTTTTGATATTTCTGCTCAAATCTAGTGTTGATTTATGATAGGATAACATTAATAAATTAAGAAGGACTGAACTTATGTTAACAATGAAAGAAAAAGAATACTTTATGGGTGAAGCGATTAAAGAAGCTAAAAAAGCTAGAAATAAATTAGAAGTACCAATTGGAGCCGTTATTGTTCTCAATGGCCTTATTATAGGCCGTGGTCATAATGGTCGAGAAGAAAGTCTTGATGCAACAGCGCACGCTGAAATGTTTGCTATTAAAGAAGCAAACGAGACGCTTAAAAACTGGCGTTTAGAAGATGCACAATTATTTGTCACATTAGAGCCCTGTCCAATGTGTAGCGGTGCAATGATTTTGTCACGTGTCAAAGAATTGTATTATGGAGCAGCAGATCCTAAAGGTGGAACAGCTGGTACCTTAATGAACTTGTTAACCGATAGTCGCTTTAACCACCAAGTTATGATAGAAAAAGGCATTCTCGAGTATGAATGTAGCGAATTATTAACTTATTTTTTTAGAGAGTTGCGTAAACGTAAAAAAACTGAAAAAGCTGAACAAAAAAAATTAGATGAACGATAATAAGATAAAGAAAGTTTGAAAAAGAATTTAGTCGTTTAATAATTCTCGATCTTTTGCAATAGTAGCATCAACACCCTTAATAACAGTCGAAATAAATCCTTCATTCTCCAAAGCAACAATTCCTGCAACGGTTGTACCACCAGGTGAAGAAACTTGATCTATTAAGTTCCAAGGAGATTGATCACTTTCTAGCACTAACTTTGCACTACCTAAAACAGCTTGCGCCGCAATTTTTGTAGCTAGTTTTTTAGGCATACCGTTCTTAACAGCTCCACGAGCTAGTGAATCAATGAAGAGAAAAGTATATGCTGGCGAACTACCTGCAATAGCAATGAATGTACTAAAATCTTTTTCCTCTAACTCAATAGCTTCACCAATAGATTTAAACATACCTATTATATACTGAATTTGTTCAATGGATGAAAAAGTATTCCCGCAAATAGCAGTCATGCCTTCGCCGATAACAGAATTTAAGTTTGGCATGACTCGGATAATAGGATTAGTAGAGTTTATTCCGATTAGATGAGATAATTTTTTAAGTGATGTTCCAGCAGCAATTGAAACCAATAAAGGCTGATACTTTTTAATTGCTGAGCTTAAATCAGGCAGTATTTCTGCAAGCACATTTGGCTTAACCGCTAAAACGACAATATCTACGCTAGCAATTAATTCTTCATTTGAAGAGCAAATAGTCGTTTTTGTTTCGGATGCGAAATCAGTTAATTTTTCTTTTGTTCGGCTAGAGATGTAAATTTCTTCGCTATTCATATATTTTTTTTCAATCATACCTTTAATAATAGCGTTAGCCATATTTCCTATACCAATAAATCCAACTTTCATGAGGAACACTCCATTCTATAGAATATAGTAAACTGTTATTATTTTAACATAAAAACAAGATAGCTGTTTAGCTACATTAGTTTTAACTGATTTTAAAAATTAAACTTATCTTGTACCAAAACGGTTATGGTGATAGAATATAATTCATGTTTTAAACTGTATTTTTACATAATGAAAGCAAAAGAAACGGTTATTTTTCTTTTGTATGGAGTATAAAATAGAAGACTGTTTAGAAGTTGTATTTAAGGATAAAATCTAAATATACTTATTAAACAAGTTAAAGAGGGGAGATTTGACATGCAAGATCGTTACGAAGAATTAAAAAGAGCTGAAAAAGGAGCAATAGTAAGTATTGTAGCATATATTTTCCTCTCTTTAATTAAAATATTTGTTGGGGTTACTTACCAATCTGCTGCATTAAGAGCAGATGGACTAAATAATTTAACCGATGTTTTCTCTTCCTTAGCTGTTTTAGTTGGATTGAAATTAGCTCGAAGACCTGCAGATGATGACCACCCTTATGGCCATTGGAAAGCAGAAACAATAGCTAGTCTAATCACTTCTTTTGTGATGCTATTTGTAGGAATTCAAGTCTTTTATTCTAGTTTTAACCGAATAATTGATGGAGGAAATATCCCGCCGGAAAAAATAACAGGATTCATAGGGTTTGTGGGTGCTATCATTATGATGGGTGTATATTTTTATAATTTAAAACTTGCAAAAAAGATAAATAGTGATGGATTAAAAGCGGTTGCTAAAGATAACTTAAGCGATGCTCTAACTAGTTTAGGAACAACGATTGCTATTATTGGATCAATGTTGGGATATATCTGGATGGATGGTGTGATGGCAATCATTGTATCTATTATCATTATTAAGACAGGTATAGAGATTTTTAGTGATAGCGCATTCTCGCTATCTGATGGATTTAATACGACAGATTTAGGTGAATATAAAAAGCGTATTCTGAGTTTACCAAATGTCCTTTCAGTTAAAGATATTAAAGCACGCAAATATGGTGCAAATGTCTATGTAGATGTAACTATTTTAGTTGATGCAACATTAACTGTACTTGAAGGTCATCAAATCACAGAAAATGTAGAACGGATATTGAGAGAATCATATGGCATAATTGACATTGATGTTCACGTTGAGCCAGATCAAATGAATAAAAGTAAATAAATAGTAATATCTTTATTATGAAAAGAAGATAAGAGTGATTTATTGGTTTCTTTAGAGAGGTTAAGCAGTCATCGGCTAACCGGTTGAAAAGTTCTGTTATTTTTAGTTACTATACTAAGAATAATAGAGCTTTTTTTAAATAAAAATTATTAATTAATTCTCTTTCTCTCTTTATTTTAATAATAGGAGAAAGAGAAAATTATTTTTTAAAAATAGAATAGGCTTTGACAAATAAAAAAAAATACGGTAAATTAGTCAATGGACGAACTATTTAAAAATACAAAGATTCTAATGTTCGTTTATAGAGCATGAAAAATAAGAATAGTTTAAATGAATAGACAATAAAGAAGAGAAAGAGGTTTTCAAGCGAATGAAAGTTTTTGATTATGAAGACATCCAATTGATTCCCAATAAAAGCATTGTTCGAAGTAGAACAGAATGCGATACAAGCGTGACATTAGGCAATCATACATTTAAAGTACCTGTTGTTGCAGCGAATATGCAGACCGTAATTGATGAAGGATTAGCCATTTGGTTTGCAGAGAATGACTATTTTTATGTGATGCACCGTTTTGAAGAAGAAAAACGTCAACTATTCATAATCGACATGCATGAAAGAGGATTATTTGCTTCTATCAGCGTTGGGGTAAAAGAAACAGAATATGATTTTATTAAAGAGTTAGCTGGACAAGAAATTATACCTGAATATATTACAATTGATATTGCACATGGTCACTCTGATTTAGTCATTAATATGATTCGTTATATTAAAAAGCAGCTACCAACCACTTTCTTAATTGCTGGAAATGTAGGAACACCAGAAGCTGTACGTGAATTAGAAAATGCAGGAGCAGATGCTACAAAAGTAGGAATTGGCCCAGGAAAGGTTTGTATTACTAAGTTGAAAACAGGCTTTGGAACAGGCGGATGGCAATTAGCTGCACTACGTTGGTGTTCAACAGCTGCTCGTAAACCGATAATTGCTGATGGCGGGATACGACACAATGGCGATATTGCTAAATCTATTCGTTTTGGAGCAACAATGGTGATGATTGGCTCTGTTTTTTCAGGGCATGATCAGTCTCCAGGTGAAGCACTTGAAATTGATGGAAAAATGTACAAAGAATATTATGGCAGTGCTTCTGAATTTCAAAAAGGTGAGCATAAAAACGTTGAAGGTAAAAAGATTATGGTTTCACCAAAAGGAGATATCTCAAACACCTTGTTAGAGATGCAGCAAGACTTACAATCTTCAATCTCCTATGCAGGTGGTAAGGATCTTGAAGCACTTCGCAAAGTAAATTATGTCGTTGTAAAAAACTCTATTTTTAATGGAGATCGTTAAATAAACAGACTAAAAAAAGAAGCCATTGGCTTCTTTTTTTAGTCTGTTTATTCATTATCAAAGGTTAAATTATTTTTCTTGGTCAATGTATTATCAGCAGTTGGCTCAATAGAACCTTCATAGATAAGCTCTCCATCAGTTAAGTGGTAGATTGACAGTTTCTTTTTTAAGGGAGATTCTTTCGTTGCAGAGACTAGATAAAGTTTATTATTTTTTATACTTTCCCATTCTATTGAATCTTCCAAAACAGGTAAGTCTATTACTAGCTTGGATGATTCATTTGGTTTACTCAAAGTTGTAGTATATATAGTTAGTTTCTTATCAATAAAGTAATAAGAATAGAGAGTTTTTTTATCGGAAATGACAGCTGAATTTAACGTGCTAAATTCTTTAGGTAAAGGGATTTTTTTAGACTCATTTGTACTAATTTTATAGTGAACTAATTCATAATCAAGTATTCTAGAACGAGAATCTAAAGACGCTGATTCATCTTGTTCATTGATTGGTTGATCATGAAATAAGCAGAAAATTAAATCATCGGATGTTTGGTCTAGTTGGGTTTCAGATAGTAACTCGACTCGAGTCAACTCACTAGAGGATGGATTTTTTTCAAAAGAAATCAAATTATCTGTAGCTACTTTTTGATTGCCAAGATCTAGCTGATAAATATGGTACTCTTGTAATTCTTCTTGGTAGTCTTGGTTATTTGTTTGTGAAAGCTCATTTCTCGTAACAACACTAAGACTGCTATTTATAATTTGTATTTTTTGAATACCAACATATTGATAGTCTTTTTTTTCAGGTAGATCGATTTTATAAGATAACTGTTCATCTGTTTTTTTATTTAATAGACTAATATCAAAAAATCTTTTTCCAGAACTTTTATCAAGATATTCTTGGTCAAGATTAACGTAAACGATAAAAGAATCATCTTCGAAAAAGTTTTGTAACTGTAAATTTTTTCCGCGGATAAAGTGCTTATGTTCTTTTTGCAAGCGATTGAGTGGAGAAAAACTATCTAAATAAGAGAGTTGGCTAAAAAAGGATTGCTGTCCATCATATATAGTTTGGTCATGACTTAAAGAGAATGTTTTTTCAGAGTACATAGTACTAAAATTTGATTGTAATTTAGAATCGGGAGAATAATAACCTTGTAACGTTAAATCTTTTATTTCTGTAGAATCTCCTTTTATTGTTTTAATAGTAAAATCAGGGTATTCATTATGTGAAAAAAGTGGTTTAAGATAAAAGATACCAATAGTTAAGATAATAATGAGGATAAATGTAGATAGTTTCCAATAGCGTTTCACTGTTGTTGGCCTCCTTTAATTAGACTGTAATTTTTTTATTTAATAAATAATAGCTTACCCAAATAGAAAAAATAGAAATCGTTAGTCCTAAGAATAATTCAATGGCAAAGATTTCAATGGGATAAAGGTAATGAGGGTTTAGTTTAGCCTGGATAATAAAAGGAGAAAGCATTAAAATGAGCATTCCTGCACCGAATAGGCCACCAAATACAAGCCCTTTCAGATGAAAACTTCTTTCAAATAAGATAATTGTGAATAAAACAATTAATACAAGTAAGCCCAATCCGTAATGAATTAAAAATTGGATAAATGAATTAGGAAATAAAACCGATAGATATTCTGAAGAAGAAATAATGGTTTGAGTTGAAAGATCGTATCTCAGATAGTCGGGTAGCAACTGATTAAACAGAGCAGATTCAAATGGAATCAATATTAATTGAGTAGCCACTAAGCCTAATACCATTAAAATTATAGCGGTTAATTTAGAAAAAAATAAATTGATCCGGTCTGTTGGTAGCATCAAGAGACGATAAATGAAAGCATTTTTTCCAAACCAATCACGATACCAAATAAAAAAGCTATAAAATACTAAAGCAGCGGCACTAAAAATAATAGGAATGATAAACCAGCCACTAAGGGTTACGTTAATGAATGTTAATGGAGGATAGCTAGCAAAATAGTCTTTTATAGAAAGAGATTCTTGTTGTAGGGTTTGACTAACAGTAGCGACATAATTACGTGATTGTAAAAAAACTCCTGTAAATTGTGAAATAACAGTTACAACGATTAAGGCCATATAAATTTTTATAAATCGATTTAGTTCAAAGTAAACGAGTTTTAGATAGTTTTTCATTTTACATAGACCTCCCGCATAACATCAATAATTGATTTTTCTTCTTGCTCACGCATTTCTTCAGCGTTAAAATCTTTCACTACGATGCCATCATCTATTAGGATAACTTTATCAATTAAATGCTCGATATCATTAATTTCATGAGTCGTGATGAGCACACCACGATCCTCAATCAAGTGACTGGTAAAGACATTTGTGATTTGTTCGCGGCTAAAAATATCAATTCCTGAAAAAGGTTCATCCATTAATAGGTAATCAACATCTAAAGCTAAACCTAACATCAAATTAATTTTAGCTGTATTACCTTTTGAAAGAGTAGTAATTTTTTCTGTTTCAGTTAATTGAAAAAAATCAAGTAAATCATTTGCTCGTTCTTGATTCCAAGTTGTGTAAAAATCTTTCATAAATTGCATGGCTTGTTTAATCGTCATCTGTGAAAGCATAGCGATTGTATCTGGGATAAATGCAATCGTTTGATAACTTTCTTTAGTTAATTTTTTGCCGTCTATTAAAATTTCACCGCTAGTTAAAGGAGTTAAATTCATGATTGCATTTAAAGCAGTCGTTTTACCGGCACCATTGATTCCAATCAAACAAGTGATTTCTCCCTTTTTAGCAGTAAAAGATAACCCTTTTAAAATCTTCTTCTTACCGAACTTTTTAGTAATATTTTTAACTTCAATCATGTGAATCCTCCTTATCTTTTGAGGCCTGAATGTATTTTTTTTTAACTAAATCAACAAGCTCATCTAGTGGTACTTGGATAGGTTTGATTGCTACAATAAAATGATCTGTAGCTTCGTCGAGTAATTCTTTGCGAACATTTTTTAATACATTACTGTCTTCAGTGATTCTACTGGGCAAATTACCTTCAGTATAAATCAATCCACTATTTTCCATTTCTTTGTAGGCTTTTTGAGCAGTATTAGGATTAATTTTTAATTGATTTGCGAGATCTCGTCTCGATGGAATTTCTTGACCAGGCTTTAAGTGAGCAATAGCCATTTCTTGTTTAAAGTATTGGACAACTTGTAAGTAAATTGGATCTCGCTTATTAAATTGGATATTCATAGCTACCTCCTATAAGTTTTGTGTATTAACAGGTTAGTACACTAATGTCAAAAAAAGTTATTGAATAAGACTTCCCTCTTGTATTATAGGGTTAGTACGCTAGCTGTGTCAATAGTTTTTTATATTACTTAAGCGTACGCGTATTCACGCATTAGTTGTTTAGCCTTAATTCCTAAAATAGATACAAACATGAGATTAAGAATATTGGTTTAAAAGTAAAAACAGATTCCAGAGTTAAGGGGATTAAAAAGGACTAGCTTTTAATTAAACTTTGCGTTATAATAAGAGATGCCGCAAGGCCGTATGGCAATGGAGAACTTACGAATCGTGTCAGATCCGGAAGGAAGCAGCACTAAGTTTGCTTGTCCATGTGCTGTACGTACATAGTATAATGAAAAAGTTTTTGATTTTTTAAAATCAGAAACTTTTTTTGTTGCCTGAAAGAACGCTAAGTTAATTTTTAAAGCTAGAAATTACTTAATAATGAAGAAGATCGTGGTTTAATTTTAGAGTCAAATAACGTATAATAAAAAGTAGCAACTACAGGGTTAAGAAGGGGAGAAAAGCATTGAGTTATCAAGCACTTTACCGCGTATGGCGACCTCAAAAGTTCCAAGACGTTGCTGGGCAAAAGGCCATTACACAAACACTGAGAAATGCTCTTATACAACAAAAGACAAGTCATGCTTATCTCTTTACAGGCCCTCGTGGAACCGGTAAAACAAGTGGAGCTAAGATATTCGCTAAAGCCATTAATTGTCATTATTTAAAAGATGGAGAACCATGTAATGAGTGTGAAACGTGTAGAGCGATTACGAAAGGTCAGTTAAATGATGTAATTGAAATTGATGCTGCTAGTAATAACGGAGTCGAAGAAATTCGTGATATTCGTGATAAAGCTAAATATGCACCAACTAGCGCAGATTACAAAATTTATATTATTGATGAAGTTCATATGCTCTCAACTGGGGCTTTCAATGCTTTATTAAAAACACTGGAAGAACCACCGAAGAATGTTGTCTTTATTCTGGCAACCACAGAGCCACACAAAATTCCTTTAACAATCATATCTAGAACACAGCGATTTGATTTCAAACGAATCAATGTGCGTGATATTTCTGATCGAATGCGATATATTTTAACTCAAGAAAAGATTGAATTTGAAGAAGCTGCATTACCGATTGTTGCGCGAGCAGCAGAAGGCGGAATGCGGGATGCTTTGAGTATTTTAGATCAAGCTATTTCTTTTGGTGATGATACTGTCACAATCGAAGATGTGATGAGTGTTACTGGAAGCTTAACTCAAGAATTAATGTTGACATACTTTGAAGCTGTTGTAACACATGATACGAAAAAAGGATTGTTTTTACTTCAAGAAATCTTAGCTGACGGAAAAGATGCAGCGCGTTTTGTAGAAGACTTAATTTTATTTAGTCGTGACTTGCTAGTTTATCAACAGGCTCCCCAAATGAGCGAATTATTAGATGGGGCCAAAGTTGATGCCGCATTTAAAAAACTCAGTGAGACAATCTCGGCAGATTCTCTTTATCAAATGATTGTTATTTTAAACGGAACACAAACGGAACTACGTTTTACTAATCACCCTGATGTGTATTTAGAAGTAGCAACAGTTAGATTAACTCACTTAGATGCTATTACTCATCTAAGTGAGTCAGCGACCTCAAATGAACAAGTATTGGATCAAAAAGAAACGTCTGTGCCCTCGGATAACAAAAAAATAATAGAGTTAGAAAATGAACTCCTAAAAATAAAAAAACAAATGGAATCTATTCTAGTGAGTGGACATTCAAAAGTAGCGACCAAAAAAACGAAATCTGTTTCTAAAAAAGCAGCTAACAATCAATTCAAACCCAATACATCAGCTATTTATAGTATATTAAAAGAAGCAACGAGAGAAAATCTAGCTCAGTTGAAAAATGTTTGGCCTGATTTATTAAATATGCTCTCTGTTACCCAGCGTGCAATGTTAAAAGCTTCGACACCTGTTGCAGCAGGTCCTAGTGGGTTAATTGTTTCATTCGACTATGATATCTTGTGTCAAAAGGCAACAAATGATAGTGAATTAATGGAAGCGGTCAAACAGTTTTTAGAAAGGCTGATAGGCAATGCACCACAAATGATTTTTGTACCAGGAGAACAGTGGCCAATCATTAGAGAACAATACGTCAAGCAACTCAAAAATCGATCATCAGATGATAAAGCAGTAGAGAATACACACGTTGGGCAAGTTTCAAAGCCTGATCAATCAAAAGAGCAAAAGGGAAAATCATTTGAACCGGTTAAAAAACAACTAGAGACAGTAGTAGATACTTCTGAATGGGATAGTTTAGAAGACTTTGTCCCACCTGCACAAGAGGATGATAAGGTCGTTACAGAAGCTATGGCTCTATTTGGAGAAAAGATGGTTGAAGTGAAAAATGATTAATTAAATAAGAAGACTAGAGAGGAAGCGACAAGATGCGTGGAATGGGAAATATGCAAGGTATGATGAAGCAAATGCAAAAAATGCAAAAAGAAATGGCGAAAACACAAGAAGCCTTGAACGAAAAAGAATTTGTAGGAACAGCCAGTGGAGATTTAGTTAGCGTAACATTAACTGGAGACCGTAAAATGAAAAGTATTTCAATCAAACCAGAAGTAGTGGATCCAGAAGATATTGAGATACTAGAAGATTTAATTGTTTTAGCCTCAAATGATGCATTAGCTAAAGTAGAAGCTGAGACAGAAACAACAATGGGTAAATACACTAAAAATATCCCAGGTATGTAAAACACAACAAGGAATAAATTGATTGAAACGTGTAACAGTATATTAAAAATGGGATTCCAAGATGGATCCCGTTTTTTTACCTTTTTATTTAATGATTTTCTGCTTTTTAAAGAGAGGAATGGAATTTATTTGTACCCTGAACCGATAACTAAATTAATGGATAGCTATATGAAACTCCCAGGAATAGGTGCTAAAACAGCAGCTCGCTTAGCTTTTTTTACTATTAATATGAAAGAAGACGATGTGACAGATTTTGCGAAAGCCTTAATTAGTGCCAAGCGTGATCTAAACTATTGTTCAATCTGCGGACACATCACACAAGATGATCCTTGTTCAATCTGTCAAGATAAATCACGAGATAGAAGCATTATTTTAGTAGTAGAGGATCCTAAAGATGTTATTTCTTTAGAAAAAATGCGAGAATACCATGGCTTATATCATATTTTACATGGTGTGCTTTCTCCAATCGAAGGTACTGGACCAGAAGATATTAATATTCCTAGTCTAATCAGACGTTTACAGTCTGAAGAAGTAAAAGAAGTCATCATTGCAACGAATGCAACAGCCGAAGGGGAAGCAACAGCGATGTATCTATCACGGTTGATACGACCTGCTGGAATAAAAGTAACTCGCTTAGCTCATGGTCTTTCGGTAGGTAGTGATATTGAATATGCGGATGAAATTACCTTGCTTAAAGCAGTTGAAGGGCGTCGTGAAATAGAATAAAAGCTATCAATATATGATAATAAAGGGAGTATACTTGTGTTATTTAAAAAGAAAGCAACGTTGCGTAGTAAATATGATAAAGAGTTATTTAATCTAATGAAACAAACAAAGCAGGACTTAGAATATACCCAAAAAATTGAAGATTCTGTATTTGAAAGAGATGGATTATTGTTCGCTCAAACGAAACTAGCTAAAATTAAATATTTTTATTTATTTAAAGAAGCACGAAAACGGAAGATAAAAGGAGACACAACAAGGAATTTAATTATCTAAGAATAAATAAACAAAAAAGACCCCATTTATTTTCGTTCAGTTAACTTATTCTGAAGGGAAATAAGTGGGGTCTAAATTAAAGGAATAACCGTTAATTAGTTAGAAAAATCTCTTTGAATGGTATTAGACTGTTTCTGTTATATGCAGTATAATAATATTTAAGGATTAAAAGTAAGAATTAAAGGGGTTTTGTGCATTGAAGGGAATATTTATTACAATCGAAGGCCCAGATGGTTCAGGAAAAACAAGTGTCATTAAATCTTTATTGCCTAGGTTGGAAAAAGAATTAGCTCAAAAAATAGTGGCTACAAGAGAACCAGGAGGTAGTGCAATTGCCGAAAAAATTCGGGAATTAATATTAGATCCTGATCATGTTGAAATGGATGTAAGAACAGAAGCTCTCCTTTATGCTGCAGCTAGGAGACAGCATTTGGTTGAAAAAATTATTCCTGCTTTAAACGAAGGGAAAATAGTGCTGTGCGATCGATTCGTAGATAGTTCTTTAGCTTATCAAGGTGTTGCTAGAGGAATTGGTATTGAACCTATCGCTTCTATTAATCAATTTGCAACAAAAGGTCTATCACCGCAGATAACTCTTTATTTAGATGTAGAAGCCCATATAGGATTAAAACGTATCAATAAAAATAGAAACAATCGTCAATTTGATCGATTAGATCAAGAAGATTTAGCCTTTCATCAAATGGTTCAATCAGGCTATTTAGACTTAGTGAAGCAAAATCCAACTCGAATAATCTCTGTAAATGCAAATCAAGAGTTAGAGCAAGTAATATCAGATTGTTATAAAATCTTATTAGAGTATTTCAGACAACTATAAAAAACGAAAGAGGTCGATTAATATGAAATTAATTATAGCTATCATTCAAGATAAAGACAGTAATCGTTTATCTAATGAATTTGTTGATTCTGGAATACCAGCAACAAAATCTTCTACTACTGGCGGCTTTTTGAGAGCTGGAAACACAACTTTTATTATCGGGATTGCCGATGAGCGTGTAGATGAAGTACTAGATATTATTCGTGAAACGTGCCAGTCAAGAGAGCAATTTATGACACCTCCTATTAGTTTAGATGTTTCAATGGAAACGAGTATGCCTTACCCTATAGAAGTTCAAGTTGGTGGTGCTACCGTATTTGTGATGCCTGTTGAACGTTTTGAACAATTTTAATTATAGGTCGTGATGAAAATCGAAGATAACTTAAGAAGTATCCAACCGATTATTTTTAACCAATTACAAAAAACGATTAAAAAAAAACAGCTAACTCATGCGTATCTTTTTGAAGGGGATTCTGGAACGGGTAAAAAAAATATGGCACTGTGGATAGCAGCTTCATTGTTTTGTGAGAATCTAGTTGATGGGTTACCCTGTCAAGAATGCGCAACATGCGTACGAGTACTAAAACAGGTTCACCCAGACGTGATAGAAATTGCTCCGGATGGCTTATCCATTAAAGTGGAACAAGTGAGACAACTGAAAGCTGAGTTTTCCAAAAGCGGAGTAGAAGGGCAGCAAAAAGTATTTATTATAGAAGATGCTGAAAAAATGACTGTTGGTGCTGCAAATAGTCTATTGAAGTTCTTAGAAGAACCTAATGGTAAAGCAATAGCTTTCTTATTAACAACAGCTAAACAAAGACTTTTACCGACTATCTTATCTCGCTGCCAACTGATTCATTTTCGTAATTTATCTAAAAAACGATTGTTAGACGAATTAGAGAAAAAGCAACTAGATAGCTCGCATTCTGCTTTACTTGTTCAATTGACGAATAGTTTAGAAACAGCTCTTTTGATGAGTCAAGATGAATGGTTTAATGAAGCAGCAAAAATTGGATTTAAATGGTTTGCTCAAACGATAGCTAAAAAAGATGAAAGTTTTATATTTATCCAAACAGATATCATGCCTCATTTTAAAGAAAGAAATCAGCATCTACTTGCAATTGATTTAGTGTTATTAGCCTATCGTGACGTATTAAAAATACATTATGAAGCGATAGATATCTTAGCTTACCCACAGTACAGAGAGCAGATAGAAAAGATGGCAAAACAGAGTAGTGGGAAAGAATTATCACAATCAATTGAGACAATTTTACAAAGCCGAAAAAAATTAGAGAGCAACGTAAATGCACAAGGAGTTTTCGAGCAATTAACTTTAATATTGACAAAAGATTAAAAATAAAAAGTGGGACAAAGTTCATAGTAAAGAGTGGGTGAAAAGGAATGGATAAAAAAACTTTATACGATAGCTTTACGAAACTAGAAAAAGATACGGATGCTACTTTACACCAAATTTCTGATTTGAGAAGTGAAGTGGAAGCACTTGTTGAAGAAAATGCCACTCTACAAATCGAAAACCAGCATCTAAGAGATCGATTAAGTGATCTTGAAAAGTTGCAGCGCTCAAGTGAAGAAATCGTAGAGCCCGAGATGAGTAAATCGCGTTTGAATTTAGAAAAATTATATGAAGATGGTTTTCATGTCTGCAATGTCTTTTACGGTTCGCGTAGGATGAACGATGAACCGTGTGCTTTTTGTTTAGATGTCATTTATGGAGAACGAAGATAAAAATGAGTGTAATAGTTAGATAAATGAATATTAAATAAAAATGATTTGCTATAAAGATAATTTCGATTGAGTTAATCGGAGTTGTCTTTTTTATTATCTGAAAAATACTCGTATGAATGAAAGAATGGCCTAGTGATATGCTGAAAAAATAAAAAAAGAGTGAGATAAAGAGATGGATAATAATCATTATATTGATCTTCAGGTACTTCAGCCTTCATTGTATTTACTATTTAGATTAGAAATTAGTTCAACTCTAAAATGATTGGTTAAAGTGTATGATTAGAAATCTTTTACTTTGAGTGGTATATTGCAAGTAGTGAAGATAATAGATACAGGAAAGGTGGAGTTTAACATGCATCAATTAAATAAGATGACAAGCTTAGAATTACAAGAGTTTTTAACTCGGCAAAAAGATTCCACAAGTTTCAGTTTTACAATGATTCATCCAGATGAAACTAAAGAGGAAATCATTCTCAAAAATAATCCTAAATCAGATAAGTTTCTTAAAGCTCATTCAGAAGCACTATTTGAATTAAATGAAGCTAGTGAGCTAATTTAAGCGATAAGTTTTAGTCATAAAGTAGCTAAATAAAGATGGTAAAAAGGAATCTATTCTTTTTACCATCTTTTATTTAAGAAAGGAAGGCTAAATCATGATGAAAGCAGTCAGTATCTTGAGTCCTGGAGATTCCTCTCAATTGATTATTAATCAAATAAAAAAGCCTGTTGCTAAATCCACAGAGTTGCTAATAGAGGTTAAAGCTACAGCCTTGAATCGCACAGATTTACTAACAAGGGCGAATCCGTCCTTAAATCCTCCCTATCCCATACTAGGTGTCGAAGTTTCGGGGGTCGTTGTTTTAAATCCAGGGATGGATGAGCGTTTTAAAACTGGAACTAGAGTAGCAGGTTTAGTTAATCAAGGTGGTTAAGCCCAGTACGCTGTTTTGCCGACAGACCGTGCAATAATTTTACCCGAATCAATTGATTTCAAAACGGGTGCAGCTATTTCTGAAGTGTTTCTAACGGCCTATCAAACGCTCTATTGGCTTGGAGAACTGAAACCTGAAGAAACAGTGCTTATTCATGCAGGCGCTAGTGGTGTAGGCACAGCTGCCATTCAAATGGCCAAGCAGATAACAGGAGCGCATGTAATTGCAACCGCTGGCTCAAAAGAAAAGGTAGCTGTTTGTAAAGAATTAGGAGCGAGCGAAACGATTAATTATAAAAAAGAAGATTTTTCTAAAAAAGTTTTAGATTATACTCATCAAGAAGGAGTAGATTTAATCCTTGATTTTGTAGGAGCTTCTTATTGGGAAAAGAATATAAAAAGTTTGAAAAAAGATAGTCGTTGGATATTAATTGGTACTTTAGGTGGAACAATTGTAGAAGAAATGAATTTATCAGAACTACTGATTAAACGAATAACGTTAAAAGGAACAGTGTTAACGCCTCGTAGCGATGCTTATAAAGCTAAGCTAACTAACGAATTTATTAAAGTTGTTATGCCTTACCTAAAATCAGGTACTATTCGACCTATTATCGATAGCACGTTTCCTTTAGAAGAAGTTGCAAAAGCTCATCGTTACATGGAGTCAAATGAAAATAGCGGTAAAATTATATTAACACTTTAACGATTAGTCAATAGATAAAAACAAATTAATGGCCCTGCTGTTGGTTTTTTTTATGCTATAATGAAAAGCGGTTAACATCAATAAAGGAGTGTTAAGTATGGAAAAATGGATACAAGGAGACGAACGAATAGATCAACTTATTGGTCATGAACTAAAAATTATTCAAAGTCCGTCTGTTTTTTCGTTTTCTTTAGATGCTGTATTATTAGGAGATTTTGCACAAGTACCCAAACACAATAGAGCGAAAATTATCGACTTGTGTGCAGGAAATGGTGTTGTTGGTTTATTATTAAGTAAAAAAACAACTAGTTCTATTATGGGCATTGAACTTCAATCAAGACTAGCCAATATGGCTGAACGCAGTATTCAAATGAACTATTTAGAGGACCAGTTGTCTGTCGTTGAAGGCAACATAAATGATACTTTAAAGTGGATAAAAAAAGATTCAATCGATGTTGTTACGTGTAATCCTCCTTATTTTGCTAACGAAGGGACGAGTATTAAAAATCCTAATTCACATTTGGCCATTGCTAGACACGAATTGCATACAAATTTAGATGAACTAATGAAAGTGACAAGTGGATTATTGAAAATGAATGGTAAAGCTTATTTTGTGCATCGACCTGATCGTCTGTTAGAAATTCTTGATGCTATGAAAAGGCATCGATTAGCTCCTAAAAAGATAAGATTTGTTTATCCAAAAGAGAATAAAGAGGCAAACACATTATTGATTGAAGCAATTAAAGATGGGAAGGACAATGGCTTTCGTATTTTACCACCACTGATTGTTTACGGCCGAGATAATGAGTATTTACCTGAAGTGAAAGAGATGTTGTATGGAAAAAATAGTTAGTTATTTTTATGTGTTGTATTGTAAAGACACTAGTTTTTATGGTGGATATACGGTAGATCTAGCCAGAAGAGAAAAAGAGCACAATACCGGAGTAGGGGCTAAGTATACTAAGCCCGAGATGCGTCGGCCGGTTAAAATGATTTATGCTCAAGCGTTTGACACGCGCAGTCAGGCAACTAAAGCAGAGTATGCGTTTAAAAAAAAATCACGTAAAAAGAAAGAAGAATTTTTAAAAATAAAAGGAGTTAAATTCCCTATAAACTTAAGTCAGACTTGTGTAGTAGCGAGTCGTTTAAAAAACGTAAAGGAGGCAGAATTAAATGAAAAGTCAAAAGAGTTTTGAAAAAGGAGACAGAGGCATACTGTACCTTATTCCGACACCTATTGGAAATTTAGAAGATATGACAATACGTGGTATCAGATTACTTAAAGAAGTCGATTTAATCGCTTCAGAAGATACACGAAACACACAGAAATTGCTAAATCATTTTGAAATCAAAACACCCCAAATTAGTTTTCACGAACACAATACAAAAGAACGAATAGATCAATTGATAGAGAAGTTACTAGTAGGTGAGACGGTTGCTCAAGTTAGTGATGCAGGGATGCCATCTATTAGTGATCCTGGACATGAATTAGTGGTTGCTTGTATTGATGCTGATATACCCGTAGTCCCATTGCCAGGGGCAAGTGCTGGTTTAACAGCCTTAATAGCATCAGGAATTGCACCACAACGATTTTACTTTTATGGATTTTTGAAACGCAAAAAGAAGGAACAGCTAAATGAATTAGAGGAATTAAATTGTAGACCTGAAACACTTATTTTATATGAATCTCCGCATAGACTAAAGGAAGTATTAAAAAATATGGTAACGGTTTTTGGACCAGACAGAAAATTAGTTTGTTGCCGCGAATTAACTAAGCGATACGAAGAGTTTATTCGTGGGACAACCCAAGAAATGGTAGAATGGGCTGAAAATTCAGAAATTAGAGGAGAATTTTGTCTAATTATCGAAGGAAATAGTGAAGCTTCGTTGATAGCAAAACCAGATACATCGTGGGAAAATTTATCGGTAATTGAACACGTTAATCTTTTGATGGAAGAAAAAGAGATTTCAAGTAAGGAAGCCATTAAATTAGTTGCTAAAGTAAGAGAAAGTAAAAAACAAGAAATTTATGCTATTTTTCATAGTATTTAATAAGAGAAAGAGCATCAGGACTTTTGTTTAGGTGTTTTTTTTAAAATACAAATTTAAAAAAGAGTTGCTCAAAGAGAAGATACTCCGTAAACTATTACTAATGTTATAAAATAATGAATGACCGAGATCATTCGTTTTAGGAGGAAAATAAAATAGGAAACAACAAAAGGCAACTAGTAATCAAACTATGTCAGGCTACCAAAAGAAGGTATTGAATTCATCAGCAGTAGGGTACGGATTAGAGAATATGGATGTTATACTCCTATCCTTTTCGCTCTCTTCGATTACTATTCAATTGCAGCTAACGAGTGCGGCGGCAGAACTGATCTCTGCGATAACAAATCTAGGGATGTTATTAGGAGGCGTTTTATTTGGTGTATTAGCAGATGAACATGGTCGAGTAAAAATGTTCAGTTACACGGTTTATATTTTTGCTTTTGCGATAGCAACTATGTACTTTGCAAATAATATTTACTTGATTTATATTTTCCGATTTTTAGCAAGTGTAGGAGCTGGAGGAGAATACGGAAAGGTATGGCGTTGGTCGCTGAAGTTTTCTTTAGGAAAAAAACGGGCGTAATAATATCTATTGTAACAATCTCTGATCAAATGGGCTCAATCTTAGCTGCTATTCTTGCAGCAAATAATATCATATTGAATGTTGGACGTGCAGTAGGAGGCTTTTCTTCTGTATCTATCAGGATTATTTTAGACAAATTCAATTTACTAGCTGTGATGCTGTTTTTATCTGCATTGTACCTGTTTAGTTTTATTATTATGATGAGTAATAAAGGACTGAAAAAAGAGAGTTATCAAAATCCTGATTATCAAGTAGAATAAGCAAAACCTCTCTGAAAAAAAGTCTTTCAGAAAGGTTTTTTGGTCTAAGACAAATCAATAGGAGAGGTTTCTTTAGCTAATAAATCGCGAATATCTTTCAAATATTTTTCAGCAGCTGGGATTTCAATTTCTAGTTTTTCAATTTCTTCTTCCTGTCTAAATTTAGCTGCAGCATTACTAATTATTTTTATGAAAATAAAAATAGCGAGCGCAATAATTAAGAAGTTAAGAATAGCTTGTAAGAAAGAACCATAGGCCAACTTAGCTGTACCTATATTGATAGATAAAGCTGAAATATCATGGCCACCAGTTAGCATACCGACAAACGGCATAATGATATCTTCTACTAAAGAAGAAACAATTGTTGTAAAAGCAGCACCTATGACAATACCGACTGCTAAGTCTAGTACGTTTCCTCTAAAAGCAAATTTTTTAAACTCATTTATAAAATTTCTCATACATAACATCCCTTCATTTAGTTTTTTTTAAGTATAATCGAAATAAAGAAGTTATACAAACCGTACATAAAGCATTAGGAAGATAAAGAATTTAGGGTATAATGAAGAAAAAGATATCTAAAGGAGGAAGCAAAGATGATTAGAAAATTAGCAGGTTTACTTATAGTGACAACAGGTTTATTTGTATTAACTGCTTGCGACGAAGAGGCAAATAGTACTTTAATAGAATCATCAACGAATTCTAGTGAACTTGTAGAAATAGATTCATTAAGTCCAATACAATCTACTGAAGATGGCTACCGTAAAAACTATAATACTAGCTTAGTACAATTTGAAAGTGGTAAATTGGATGAAGCAGCTGGTACGATTGAAATAGTATTAGAAAATGATTTAACGGATTACCCCGAACTAGAAACCCAAGTAACCGAATTAAAAACAAAAATCAATACTGCTCAAGCAGATAAAGTGAAAAAAGATAAAACGTCAGAAATTTTGGAGGATTCAGCTTATAAGACTGAAAGAGTTTCTGATTTGGCTGCAACCGAATTCAATCAAGCAACGGATAAGGATATCAAAACTGTTAGTGATCAAGAGATTAAAACCTGGTTAGTTGAGAAGGAAGCGACTGAAAGTTCAGAAACCCTCTCATCAGAAAGTACAAGTAGCTCAATAACTTCAGAAAAAGCGCCTGTTATTTCGCCTGAAGAGGAACGGATTATGGTGCTAGAAAAAATTATAGCTATGACAGGTATATCTGCTAAAGATAATCAATTTTATAGTTCAAAAGAGGATAAAAATAACTATCAAATTGAAATTCGTCATGCTCATGAAGTGGATGGAATAGAAATTTCAAATATGGTTGGTATGTTTAAATACGATATTTCAACAAATACATTAACAAAAATGGATCCAATAACTGGGAAGTACAACGTTTATATGAAATAAAAGGAATAATCATGATAAGAAAAAAACAGCCTGAAAGCTTAGAGGTTGTTTTTTTGTGGTCAATTTATAAAAAGAGTCTTTACTTGAATAAGTTATTTGTCAAAGTAACTAGTCTTTAAAGATTAGTTGTTTTCTTATATAAAAGCAAAATAAAGTAATAATTGAAACGGTTTAGACATAAATGTAGCGATTTCGTCATTTAGTATTGAAATAGTAAAAAACTTCCTGTAAATTAGACTATATAGAATAAGACAAAGTTTAAATTAATAGTATATAAACATAAATACAAATAACAGCAAAGAAAGATTCTTATCTAAGAGCTGGAGAAATGAGAGAAATCAAAATGTGCGGATTTGTTGGATATGTATCGAATGAAAAAGAACAATTGGTTGGAAGTCAAAAAAAACTTGTTCAAAAGATGAACCAACCTATTGTTCACAGAGGTCCAGATGAAGAGGGTTACTATATTGATGAATCTATTTCGTTAGGATTTCGACGCTTAAGTATCATCGATATTGAAAACGGTCATCAACCATTATCTTACGAAGAAGAAAGGTATTGGATCATTTTTAATGGAGAGATATACAATTATATAGAACTAAGAGATGAATTAATTGCTAAAGGGTGTACTTTTCAAACCAACAGTGATACAGAAGTCATATTAGCTGCTTATACAGAATACAAAGAAAAGGTAACAGAGAAACTGCGTGGAATGTTTGCTTTTGTTATTTGGGATAAGCAAGAAAAATCATTTTTTGGGGCACGTGATCAATTTGGTATCAAACCATTTTACTATGCTGTTGAAGATGAAGGATTGTATGTTGCTTCAGAAAAGAAAGCTATTTTAAATGTTATTGAGAATAAAGAATTAGACCAAATAGCTTTACAAAATTATTTAACATTTCAATATGTACCAAGTTCAAATACAATGAATAAAGCAATCAAAGAATTGCCACCGGGACATTATGTTACTAAAAAATTAAATAAAGAAATAGTGATTACAAAGTATTGGCAAGCGGATTTTATACCAGTAGTGAAAACAGAAGAACAATTTGCTAAGGAAATAAAAGATAGTTTATACGATTCGATTGAAAAACATATGCGTTCGGATGTAACAGTTGGCTCATTTTTATCAGGTGGTATCGATTCTTCTATTATTACTGCAATAGCTAGAGAGTTTAACCCAAAGTTAAAAACGCTGTCTGTGGGCTTTGAAAGACCGGGGTATAATGAAATAAACTTAGCAGAAGAAACAGCAGAAGAATTGAAAGTAGATAATTTCAGTTATACTATCACAGCTCAAGAGTTCATGGATGAGTTTCCTAGATTCGTCTGGCATATGGATGATCCCTTAGCTGATCCAGCAGCTGTTCCTCAATTTTTCTTGTCGAAGTTAGCTCGAAAATATGTGAAAGTAGCCTTGTCAGGTGAAGGTGCAGATGAGATATTTGGTGGGTATGGGATATACAACGAGCCACATTCTTTAAGGTTATTTGCTAATACAGGTCGTTTAACAAATCACGCAATCAATCACCTAGCTAGACTGATGCCAGAAGGAGTAAAAGGTAAAAGTTTTCTTTTAAGAGGAACAACCTCTTTAGAAAATCGATATGTGGGTAATGCTAAGATATTTGATGAGATTGAAAAGAAAAAGATATTGAAAAATTACGATGCCAACTATCCTTATATTGCTGTAACAAATCCTTTGTACCAAAAAACGCTAGGGTACTGTGCGATTGATAGAATGCAATTGATTGATATCAACACCTGGCTAAGTGGTGATTTACTATTGAATGCAGATAGAACGACAATGGCTCATGCTTTAGAATTAAGAACACCTTTTCTTGATAAAGAAGTATTTAAAGTTGCCCAACAAATCCCAGCTAATTTGAGGATTGCTAATGGGACGACGAAATATATTTTGAGAAAAGCTGTTGAAGGCATTGTTCCAAATGATGTTTTATATCGTAAAAAGCTTGGTTTTCCAGTTCCAATTCGTCATTGGCTTAAAGATGAAATGTATGAATGGGCTCTGCAAATTATCAAGGATTCGCAAACAGACCATTTGTTAAATAAAAAATACGTAGTAGATTTATTGAATAAACATAGGACAGGTAAAATTGATTATTCACGCAAAATATGGGTTATGCTAACATTTATGGTTTGGCACCGTGTTTATATTGAAGATAAACAAGAATTCTTAATAGAGCCTTTAAGTTATGCGGTTAAACAATAATTTATCGCTTAAATCTAATTAATTATAGTCTAAAAAGGAGTTGAGATAATCTTATCTCAACTCCTTTTTAGACTATAAATTTAATTTAGACAGTTAAATACTTAACTTTTGAATATAGGAAGCTACAGGATAATCGGACACTGGAAGATCAGTCGGTTCATTCATAATTAATTGAGTCAAAATTCGAGCAATAATTGGTCCAGAAGTTAAACCAGACGAACCTAATCCACTAGCGACATAAAGATTAGGATAGCCTGGAATTTCACCAAAGAATGGCGCGAAGTCAGACGTGTAAGCACGAGTGCCAACACGTGCTTCTTTGATTGTGGCAGTTGCTAGACTGGGAGCAACGCTAGCGACGTCGGCTAACATAGCAGCTAGTTTTTCCTTATCAATGGCTAAGTCGTACCCTTCATCATTCTCATGAGTAGCACCGACTGCGATACGGCCATTTGGAAAAGGAATCATATCTTTTTCGCCATCTGGCATAACGACAGGCCAATCTTTTGTCTCTTCTTCTACTTCTAAATAAATTAATTGACCTTTTTGAGGTCGAATATCAACAGAAAATCCTAAAGGCTCTAAAATTTCTGGTAGCCAAGCACCTACAGCTAAAATAACAGTGGAGAACTCTTGATTCTTTTCGGAAGTAGAGACAGTATAAGTTCCATTAGTAGAAAAGAGTAATTGAGCTTTTTTATTGCTAACTGTTGCACCATTTGACACAGCGGTATCCATTAATTTTTTAGTAAGTAATGACCCGTCTACTCGAGCGCCACCTGAAGCAAACAGAGCAGATTGATTCGATACTAATAAAGGCAGTTTAGCTTTTACTTCATCAGGCGAAAGAATAGTTAATTCTCCTATTTCAGGAGCTAATTCTCGTCTTTTTAAAGCTATTTTTTCTAATTTAGACAATAACTCAGGAGATTTTTTGAAAACGATTGTCCCAACTTGACGATAAATATCAGAATGAATTGAATCTTCTTTTAAGTCGCGGAGTAGAGTCGGATAAAAGGCTGCTCCAGTAGCAGCTAATTGATACCATTTTTTGTTGCGTCTTTGTGAAAGCCACGGACAGATAATTCCAGCAGCTGCTGAAGTTGCTTGCCCGGTACCTTCATCATAAATAGTGACATCGTAGCCTGCAGTGCTAAGGTAAAACGCTGTTGTTGCACCTACGATACCAGCACCGATAATAGCAATGGACTGTTTGTTTGTCATAATCGATCACCTTTTTCTTTAATTTTTTAGTTTAGTATAAATGAACTAGATAAAAGTGACTGACTAGCACTTAGATAAAATAAGGATAGACGATCTATTTATTTGTGTGTCAACGAATGGAAGAAATAGCTACATAAAAAACCAAGGTTAATCATCCCTTGGTTTAAATCAGATAGCAGCTTATTGTTAATGAACGAGACATTAACGAATCTGTCCTTCACCAAAAACAATGTATTTAGAAGAAGTTAATTCAGCTAGTCCCATTGGTCCACGGGCGTGAAGTTTCTGAGTGCTAATACCGATTTCTGCACCAAAACCAAATTCAAAACCATCTGTAAAGCGTGTTGAAGCATTAACATAAACGGTTGAAGAATCTATTTCGCGATGGAATCGTTGTCCTGAAAAATAATTGTCGGTTACAATAGCTTCAGAATGACCTGTACTGTATTGATTGATATGATCGATAGCTTCTTCAAGAGAATCGACTACCTTGATAGCAAGAATAAAATCTAGAAATTCTGTTTCCCAATCTTCTTTTGTTGCCGGGATGGCTTTTTTCAGAAGTTGATAAGCTTTTTCATCGGCTCTTAGTTCTACATGGTAATCAGCTAGAGCTTGTTCAATAAAAGGTAAAAATTCCGCAGCAACGTCTTTATGAATCACTAACGTTTCAGCAGCATTGCAAACAGAAGGACGAGAACATTTTGCATTAACAATAATATCTGTAGCCATTTTTAGTTGTGCATCTTTATCGATATAAATATGACAATTGCCCGTTCCGGTTTCTATAACTGGGACAGTAGCTGTTTCTAATACTGTTTGAATTAAACGAGCGCCTCCTCGAGGAATTAAAACATCTAAATAACGATTTAACCGCATCATTTCGCGAGCGGTTTCTCTAGAAGTGTCCTCAATTAACTGAAGACAGGCTATTGGAAAACCAGTAGCGTTTAATGTTTCTTGTAGAATGTTAACTAAGGCTGTATTTGAGTGAATAGCTTCTTTTCCACCTCTCAAAATAACGGCATTACCAGATTTAAAACATAGAGCTCCAGCATCTGTCGTTACATTGGGGCGAGATTCGTAAATAATACCAATGACTCCAAGTGGAACGCTTTGTTTTCCAATAGTTAGACCAGCTTCATTTTTAAACATACCATCAACGACTCCAATTGGATCAGGCAAATCAGCAATTTGAATTAGGCCATCTGCCATTTCTTGAAGACGATTGGCATTCAAAATCAATCGGTCTAAAAGTGTTTCTGGGATATTATTTTCTTTAGCTGCTGCTAAGTCTTTTTGATTAGCTGATAAAATTTCGTCAACGTTATCTAGGATTGCTAAACTCATCATTTTTAAAGTATGATTTTTTTCTGTGGTTGAAGCTAAGGCTAGATAACGACTAGCTTTTTTTGCTTCTTCACCTAATTCTATTAATGTTTTCATACACATAGATTCCTCTCTATTAGTTAGTCGTGTTCAGGAACAAAAAGAGTGCCTATCTCTCCACCGGCAATAATTTTAAAAATATCTGTTGGATTAGCACCATTTGCTAAAACCATTTTACCAGAATGTTTTAAAACATGGTCAGCTGCTTTTAATTTCGAGACCATCCCACCAGTTCCAAATTTCGAACCAACACCACCTGCAAGTGAAAAAAGTTCTGGCGTGATGCAATTAATTTCATGAAATAAATTAGCCTGATTATCTTCATTAGGATTGCAGTCATAAAATCCATCGATATCTGATAACATAATCAACAAGTCAGCTTGAGTAATTTCTGCTACGATAGCGGATAATTTATCATTATCACCAAATTTAGTAGCATGATCTAACTCATCTACTGCAACGGTATCATTCTCGTTCACAATAGGAATAACTTTCTGCTTGAGTAGTTGTTCGAACGTATTAATAGCGTTCAGACGACTTTCTGGAAATACAACAATATCTCGTGTCATTAAAACTTGACCAATAATTTGTCCATAGTTGAAGAAAAAAGTACTGTATAAACTCATGAGTTCACTTTGTCCCACAGAAGCAACAGCTTGTTGTTCTGGAATAGATCTAGGTGATTGCCGTAATTTTAATCGATGAAGTCCAACACCTACGGCTCCAGAAGAAACTAAGATAACTTCTTTGCCTTGGTTTCTTAAATCACTTAAAACAAAAGCTAATTTATCTAATCTTTGTAAGTTAACTGTTCCATTAGGGTACATAATCGTACTGGTTCCAACTTTTATGATCACTCGTTTGCATGATGCTAACGTTTGTCTTGCTGTCTTATTCATTACACCCATCCATTCCTTCAAAATAGAGTCATTTAAAAACTAATGTATCTGACCTTCAATTGCCTATTATTTTAACAGTTTTTGGTCAAAAAAACTATCCTTCATCATTTGTCTATGGAGAACCGAAGATAAAAAGTGAGACAACTCTCTGATTATTGGCACTCTTTTATTTGTTTTCAAAAAAGGACCTTTGTAAACCATAGTATAAATTCTTAAAACGATCAAATTATAGTTACTTCTTTTAAAAACAATAAAAAATCTTTAGACTTTTAAATAAAAAAGTTTAAGGTTTATCTTATTTTATAGTAGCTAGAGATTTACTGTAAAATATATATGAAAAATTAACTATAATCATATAATTATTCGCGACTACTTAGAATGAGCTGAGGAATTTTTTTAACTTGGCGGATAGCTTTCTTTTCAAAAACTATTTTTTTATTTCATGTTTTTTATCTAATTTAATTAAAGCAGCTGAATTTTTTTCTTCTTATTGATTAGAAATAGTAATAATTTAGTCTGTTTAATAGTATGAGGTTAAAAACAAAAAGCCACTCGCTACAAAAGCGAGTGGCTAAAAGGAGTAGTACCTATACTTTGGAGGAGTATTAGGTAAAAATGAAAATATAAAAAGTTGGTTGTTATTGGTATGTACTTACTATACTAACGAAATGTGAAGAAAGTATGAATAAACAATATATTTTTTATTAAGAAAACAAGAAAAAATAAAAATGAAATCGTAAAAATAAAATAAAAGAATTGAAAGTAATACACTTAGCCTTAAAATAATAAAAAGAATTGCTTACACTAATTAGTCTTAGAATTTTTTATTTCATAGTCATTAATGCGGTTTCATTCATTCCGTGTTATGATTGCTACAAAGTTAAATTGTAAAAGGGAGGAATAAAGTTGAATATTGCATTGATTGCTCATGATAAGAAAAAAGATGAAATGGTTAAATTAATTTCATCTTATCAAGAAATATTAAAAGAACATTCTCTTTATGCTACTGGAACAACAGGGAAAAGATTGATTGATGAAACAGGATTAGATATTCATCGATTCAAATCAGGTCCATTAGGTGGAGATCAGCAAATTGGGGCTTATATTTCAGAGGACAAAATAGATATGGTTATTTTCTTAAGAGATCCTTTGACAGCACAACCTCATGAACCAGATGTCAATGCTCTCTTACGATTAAGTGATGTCTATGAGATTCCTTTAGCTACTAATATGGGAACAGGAGAAATCTTGTTACGTGGTTTAGGTGAAGGATTAGTAGATTGGAGAAAAATTCATCATCATGCTGGGCGCTCTCTACTAAATATAGAATTTTAAAAAAACTAGCTCTAAATTAGCTTAAAGAGTTTTAAGATAGTTTTATAAAAGGAGATTGTATGTGGCAGATAAGATTAGGACTACTGATAATGGTTATTCCAATAGGCTTATATTATTGAGTACTTGGTAAGAACATTTCTGATGCAGAAAAGAAAAATAACAGAGATATGTCTTACGAACTCAATACGTTTACGGGTGAGAAGATGCCTGTTGAATGAAATAAAGAAAAAAGTTAAAAATAAAAGAATAGAGGCAAGGATATCAGTCCCTGCTTCTATTCGTCTTTAGTTCATTATTCTTTTAGCATCACTTTTTATGATGAGAAGATATTTTTTTCAAAAGATCTTTGCTTTGTTTATTGGGATTGATGAGAGTAACGTTTGAACCGGTATTTTTATTTTTACTAATCAATTTATCCACAGCCTCAACAGCTGTTGAGTCCCATAGTGTCATAGCACTAACATCAATAACTAGATTTCCTTCATGACTAAAATTATTCATGAAAAAGTCTGTAAACTTCTCAGCTGATGCAAAATAAAGATGACCATGAGCTTTATAATGGTAATCGTCAGTATCTGTACCAGGTTCGATACTAATATGAGTCATTTTGAATGCTGCAAAAATAGCACTTATTAATGTTCCTATTACTACTCCATAAGCCAGATTATGTGTAATCAAGACAATAGCAATAGTTGTAATCATAACAAAGCTTTCGTTTTTAGGCATGATTGTTAATCGTTTAACTGATCTCCAATCGACTGTTTCATAAGCTACAACAACCATAACAGCTGCTAAAGCAATAATGGGGATTTGGACGACTACTTTGTTGAATAAAACAACAGACATCAACATAAAGAAACCAGACAGAAATGTTGCTAAACGACCGATACCGCCATAACTGATATTAATAATTGTTTGACCAATCATTCCACAGCCAGCTATTCCACCAAAAAATCCAGAAGCTAGATTACCTAAACCTTGACTCAAAGATTCTTTATTCTTATCACTAGGTGTATGTGTTAATTCATCGACCAATTGAGCAGTTAATAAAGACTCAACAAGGCCTACTATTGCAACCGATAGAGAAGTGGGAAAGATAATTCTTAACGTTTCCAAAGTAAATGGAACTTTTGGGATTCCAAAACGAGGCAGCTCACTAGAAATCGTCCCCAGATCACCTAATAGTTGAACATTTAAATTTAAACCTAAGACTAGTGCTGTAATGACTACAATTGAAATAATAGGTGCAGGAATTCTTTTTGTCAGCTTTGGTGCTAAAAAAATAATAGCTACTCCAATGACACCCAATAGAATTAAAACAGACGAACCTTTAAAATGGTCTAATTGAGATAAAAACATCATAATCCCTAAACCATTTACAAATCCTAACATGACAGGCTTTGGGATATAACGCATTAAAATTCCTACTTTAAAAAGACCTAATACTACTTGTATAACTCCAGCTAAAATGGTCGCAGCGAAAAGGTAATTAACACCGTGTTCTGCAACTAAGTTTGCAAGGACTAAAGCAACAGATCCAGCAGCTGCAGAAATTAATCCTGTACGTGCTCCAAAGAATGCAGCAACAGCTGTGATAAAAAAAGTTGCATAAACCCCAACAATGGGTTCTACACCAGCAACTAGCATGAAGCCAATAACTTCAGGGAATAGGGCCAAACAAACAACCACTCCTGCTAAGATGTCTCCTCTAATATTGCCAAACCATTCTTTTTTATAATTTTGCATAGATACCTTCCTTCTTTAAAAATCATCAGTGTAAAAAATCCTATAAACAGACATGTTACCATAGGCAAGAGTAAAGATAAATATAAAAATGAAGTTGTGTATTTTGTTGTAAAAGAAAAATAGAATATAAATTTAATTTAAATTATGATAATATGATTAAATAAGAAATATTTGGTAATTAAAGATTGCAAGCGGCTTGAACCTATTTTAAAAGTATAGAAATTAATTTAACTATTGTGCGTAATATTTTTATACTGAAATTATTAGAAGCCTTTTTTTATTTAATTATATCCAAAAAATAAATACTATTCTTAGATAAACAAGTTGATTATTTTACATAATTTACAATCACTTTAAGTTGAAAAAATTTTGATGGAATAAATAAAATAATAAAATTCATTCTTATGGGTAAGGAGAAAACAGAGTGCATGAATATTATCGAAGTTAAGCAGTTGACAGTTGATTATGGAGACGATCGTGGAATCTTTGATCTAACGTTTCATTTAAAAAAAGGAGAAGTATTAGGATTTTTAGGTCCCAATGGTGCTGGTAAAACAACAACAATCAGACATCTCATGGGGTTTTCTAGACCAGACAAAGGGTCTTGTCATATTTTAGGGAAAGATCCTATGAAAGAGGCAAGAAGTGTTCAAAAACATATTGGATACTTACCAGGAGAACCTGCATTTATGAATAATATGGATGGATTAGAATTTATTCAGTTTATTAGTGAAATGAAAGGAATAAAAAATAGTAATCGGTCAAAAGAGCTATGCGCTTATTTTGAGTTAAATCCTAATTTGAAAATAAAAAAAATGTCTAAAGGGATGAAACAAAAAATCGGTTTAATCTGTGCATTCATGCAGGAAAGTGATCTCTTGATTCTTGACGAGCCTACAAGTGGATTAGATCCACTTATGCAAAAAAAATTTATTAAACTTATCCAAGAAGAAAAAAAGAAAGGAACGACTATTTTAATGTCTTCCCATCTTCTTGAAGAAATTGAGCGAACGTGTGACCGAGTAGTCATTATAAAAAAGGGTAAGCTTGTAGCAATAGAAAATATAAAGATATTAAAAGAAAATCAAAATAAAATTTTTGTTTTAACGTTTTTTAATCATGAAACGGCGGAAAAATTTATGATAGAACCGTTTGAATTAAAAGTTATGAATCAAACACAAATTAACGTAACGATTCAAGGAGATATTAATCCTTTAATAAAAGTATTAGCGAACTATTCTCTTGCAAATATGGAATTAAAAGCTCAGACATTAGAAAATTCTTTTATGCATTTTTATGGGGAGGATAGCAATGTTTAGTTGGCCATTATTGAAAAAAGAAATGAAATCTATTTGGGTATTATTAGTATTATTTATCCTTATCTTAACGATGTATGAAACAATTATTATTTCTATGTTCGATCCTGAGCTAGGGAATATTATGGCTGATTTTGAAAAAGCAATGCCTGGAATAATGAAAGCATTTGGTATGGTAGGAGCAGCAGAAGCAAACTTAACAGGGTATCTGTCTTCTTACTTATTTAATTTTATTTTAATTCTATTTCCACTCATTTTTTCTATTATTTTATCAAATAAATTAGTTGTTAAATATGTGGACAATGGTTCTATGGCTTATCTATTAGCAACACCGATATCTAGAAGCAAAATTATACGGACTCAAACAATAGTAGCTATTGGCAGTTTGACTCTTTTATTAACGGCTTCTACAATAATTGGCTTAATTTATTCAGAACTAACTTTCCCGGGAGAGTTAACTATTTCATCTTACTTATATTTAAATATTGGATTGCTAGGTTTGCATTTATTTATTAATGGTTTTGGTTTTCTAATATCTTGTCTGTGTAATGAAGCACGGACAGCCTATTTATGGAGCATTGGAGTTCCTTTAGCAGCCTTTTTGATACAAATGTTAGCCAGGCAAAGCGAAGAGTACGAATTCTTGAAATATGCTACGTTCTTAACCTTGTTCTCTCCAGAAAACATTCTCGCTGGAAAAGAGAGTAGTTTTTGGTTAACGATTCTTTTATTTCTCTTAGCCTTTATTCTATACGGAATGGGGCAAATCGTTTTTTTAAGGAGAAATCTTCCTTCATAATAAGAATGAAAAAGGTCGTTATTAATTGTTTAGTCTAAAAGATAGTTGGGTTTATCTATTCAAAAAAAAATAGCAATAGGAGGAATACCGTGGCAGAAACTAAAGTTGGGATTGAATTAAAAGTAGAGATAGAAGATTTTATTGAAGCATATGGAGATAGTCTAGATATATTAAATAAAATAATTGAAATGCAAAAAAATATTATGCAATTTAAAGAAAGTATGAGTATACAAGAACATCTAAATTACATGAGCGCAGTTGATAAAATGAATGAGATTAATAAAGTTGTTGAAGAAAAATTAGAAAAATTAGTTAAGATAAATACAAGTATGAAAATGTTGGTAAAATAAATTTTAATAAAAAAAGAATACTAGTCATTTACTTTCTGAATAGGAAAATAGTATCTGTTTTTTATCTGTTATTCAAAAAACTAGAGATAACATTAAGTTTATGACCAAATATATTTTTTCAATGAGATAAGATTTTATGTTGGTTATTCTTGTTTTTTCTGATTTCTAAAAAAAACAATTAAACAGGCGTTAGATTGGCAGACGAATTCAAATCATGCTATAGTTACCTTCGGCAACAAGTCAAATAAACTTGTCAGTCAAATAAACAGAGTAGGAAATGAAGCGTTAAGTGCTGTAGGGATGGGATGTTGCCCTCAGACGAAGAATTACTTAGGTAATTTGCGGTTTTGTTTCTGCATTCGCTGCATAGTTTTTATGTGTGGAGCTCTTAAAGGGAGATCTTCAAAATGGTTAAGAATAAGTTTGATGCAAGAAGTATTTCAATTATCGGATTATTGATGGGATTGGATATTATATTAACAAGATTCATAGCAATAGAGACACCGATTGTTCGAATTGGTTTTAGTTTCTTACCAGTTGCTATCATTGCGATGCTTTATGGACCTTGGATTGCGGGTACAGCTGCTGCAATGGCAGACTTTATGGGGATTATGTTATTTCCAAAAATAGCTTTATATTTCCCGGGTTTTACATTATCTGCTTTTTTAGGCGGCGTTATTTATGGTTTGATTTTATATAAAAAACCTAAAACACTCAAGCGGGTAATCTTAGCGGTCTTGTTGACAACAGTGATTGTTAACTTGGGTTTAAATACATTGTGGTTGAAAATCATATTAGACAAAGCGATTTACGTTATTTTTCCAGCACGCGTTATCCAAAATTTAGTTTTAGCGCCGGTTAATTGTATTTTATTGTATGGTGTTCTTCAGAACAAAGCTTTTCGTAAAGCGATAAAGCTTAAATAAAATAGATAGAAAACATCCAAAAATCAATGCTAATCAAAAAAAGGTACTATTTGGTAGCTGTTATACTGACACTAAAAAGTTGGACTTTTTTTAGGAGTAGAGAAATCTACTCTGTTTTTGTTCGCCCAGCATGGGCAAACTCTAACAGGTGAAAGTCCTGAGTGCGACCGATTAGCGGTAAGCATGTAGCTAAAAGCAAGGGTGTCCACCGTGAGGTGGAATCTGAAGGAAGCTCGAGGCAAATCTCTGGTCTGACGAACAGAAATCATATAGGAGGCAGTGCACGAGGATAAGGTTGCAAAAGAAGCTGAAGTCCAATAGCTAATGTATCAATCGTGTGATGTAGATATGGCAGATAGATGGAGAGAAAGAGTTCGCACCTTAACTGGGGAGGTCTTCTGTTCTTATTTCAAAAACTTGTAGTGATACAAGCCTGAGACAGGAGAAGTCAGCAGAAGCCGTAGTAGTGAAGACAGCTAGTGAAAGTTAGACAGAGCGAAGGGCTGAACCGTTTTATCGTTATGGAAATCAATATTGGAAGAGGAAATAGACCGCTGGTCAAAAGACGAGAAAGTGGATACCGACTTCACGAGAAGGAAAGGAAATAACAAACATGTATGAAAGAAAAATCCTTGAGCGTATCTTAGATAAAGAGAATTTGACTGTAGCATTCGAACAAGTAAGACGAAATAAAGGTGTCGCAGGTGTGGATGGCATGACAATTGACGAGCTAGGAATATATTTTCTTCGAAACAAAGAAGAAGTTATGGCTCAGATTCGTCAAAGAAACTACCAAACCTCACCCGTTCTTCGAGTGGAGATTCCTAAACCAAATGGTGGTGTTCGTTTACTAGGAATCCCGACAGTTAAAGACCGTATGATTCAACAAGCCATTGCACAAGTATTGACTCCCTTATTCGATAAAGGTTTTAGTAACTATAGTTACGGTTTTCGACCAAACCGGCAAGCTGAAATGGCGATTAATCAGGCGTTAGTGTACTTCAATGAAGGATATGACTGGATTGTTGATATCGATCTTGAACGTTTCTTTGATACGGTGCAACATGACCGATTGATGAATTTAGTCTCTAGAACAATCTCCGATGGAGATGTAATTTCGCTGATTCGTAAATTTCTTGTCAGTGGAGTACAAGTTAATGGGATTATTCAAGATACTAGCATTGGAACTCCGCAAGGAGGGAACCTTTCACCGCTATTGAGCAATATCATGCTTAATGAACTTGATAAGGAACTGGAAAAACGAAACCTCCGTTTCGTTCGTTACGCTGATGATTGTATCATTATGGTTAAGAGTGAAATGTCAGCGAGAAGAGTGATGCGTTCCGTTACAAAATTTATCGAAGAAAAGTTAGGATTGATTGTTAATAGTACAAAATCTAAGATTACGAAGCCAAATAATCCAGAAATGAAATTTTTAGGATTCGGTTTTTACCGAGATTTTAATAAGAAAACCTATCAAGCGAAACCACATAAAATCTCAGTAGAAAACTTTCGATATAAACTTAAAGTACTTACACGTAAGAATTGGAGTATTGATACGAAATATCAAGTGGAACGACTGAATCAAGTGATTCGAGGGTGGATAAACTACTATAAAATAGGTTCAATGAAAAGCATTTTAAAGAAAATTGACTCTCATTTGAGAGTCCGTCTCAGAATGTGTATTTGGCATAAATGGAAAACAGCTAAGAATCGGCGAAAGAACTTAATAAAATTAGGGATGGACAAATACAGTGCCTATAAAAATAGTCACACTAGTAAGGGTGTCGTACGTATTGCCTATTCTTGGATTTTAACAACGACTATCACAAACAAGAGACTTGCCCAATTTGGCCTAGTCTCTTGTGTAGAGCATTACGATAAAATACATGTTTAGTATAAAATGGAACCGCCGTATACCGAACGGTACGTACGGTGGTGTGAGAGGTCGGAGCCGTGAGGCTCCTCCTACTCGATTTATTGTAAATAAGATTGACTCTTTTTACGTAAACGGTTAAAATAATGAGAATAAGATTAGAATAGAAGGATCATAAAAAATTGGATGGTGATGGATATGATTGCTCATACTTTTGGTGAAAGACTAAAAACAGAAAACTATCATATACGAATTGGAGTGTATGGTATTTTATTAAATTCTACTGCAGATAAAATAGTCGTTGTTTCACCACCAAATGGCTCATATTTATTGCCAGGGGGAGAAAAAGAGAAACAAGAAACAGATGAGGAGACTCTTAAAAGAGAATGTGTAGAAGAGCTAGGTTATGAGGTAGAAGTGGGTAAGTATATCGGTGCCGGGGAAGACTACTTTTATTCTACTCATCGTAAAAAGTATTACCACAATCCTGCTTATTTTTATATCATTGATTCTTGGCTAAAAATTGGTGATCCTTTAGAAGACTTTAACGTAATAGAGTGGATGACACCTTTAGAAGCGTTGAAGAAGTTGAAACGTGGCAGTCATCGTTGGGCAGTTGAACAATATATGAAAGACAAAAAAGAAGAGATTATTCCGTTAGAAGAATAAACATAGAAAAAAGAGACGGATTTAAAAAATCCGACTCTTTTACTGAATAGTTATTTTCAAATGTCTCTTTTATACTCAACAGCTGTTACTGTAACATCGATATTGCCTTTAGTTGCCTTTGAATAAGGACAAAAGGCATGCGCTTTATCAGCCCATTCTTTTGTTTCAGCCAAATCTTTCCCTTCAATAGCAACTTCCATAGTAGCGGCTAGTTTGAAGCCGTTGTCAGTAGGATCAGAAATTAACTCAATCGTTGCAGTAACTTGTGATTTTCCACTAGCATTTGCTTCTTTCATAATATGCTCCAGTGCGGAGTTAAAACAAGCACTGTATCCAAGTGCGAAAAGTTGCTCAGGGTTGCTTCCTTGACCAGTACCCCCCATTTTTTTAGGTGTAGATACGCGTACCGAGAAAGATTTATCTGGTAAATGACTTTCTCCCTTTCTTCCTCCGGTATTAATAGCAGTAGTTTGGTACAAAACTTTTGAATCTGACATGTAGCAAAACTCCTTTCTAGTATCTTTCGTGCAAAACAAGTATACAAAAGAATACTAAGAATTTCTAATGAAACGCTCTATTGTAAAAAAATCAAGAAAAAATTTAAAAGAGAAAGAAGGAATGAAAATGCCATTCGTGCATATTGAATTAGTTGCAGGACGTACAGTGGAACAAAAGATCAATTTAGTCAAAGAAGTAACTGAAGCGGTCGTTAAAAATACAGATGCTCCAAGTGAAAAAGTACATGTTATTCTTAATGAAATGCAACCGGAAAACTATGCTGTAAACGGTGAACTACTTAGCCAAAAATAAAAAAACCACTTAAGGGTTACTACAAACTGTAGCTACTCCTAAGTGGTCTTTTTATTCGTTAAACACTAATTTTTCGATAACGGTTGCTACACCATCTAACTCATTTGTATCCGTAATATAATCGCTAATTGCCTTAATACCCTCAACTGCATTGCCCATCGCAACTCCAACGCCAGCAAAAACTAGCATATCTCGATCGTTTTCATTGTCTCCGATAGCCATAACCTTTTCTTTAGGGATAGCTAAGATATCAGATAAATCTTTTAAAGCTAGACCTTTACTGGCAGCTTTATTTAATACTTCTAAATAAAAAGGCTCACTTTTTAATACCGTATATTTTTCGTAAAAAACGGGAGGAATTTGTGCAATTCCGGCATCCAATATTTTAGGCTCATCAACCATCATCATTTTACTGATGACTAAGCTAGAATCCATTTCTTCAACACTTCTATATTTAATAGGCATATTCACTAAAGTAGACTCACGAACGGTATAGTTGCTAATGTCTTTATTGGAAGTATAAATCGCTTTTTCATCTAACGTCTGACAATGAACACCAATTTTTTGGCTCATTGCTTCGACTTCTAAAAAGTCATCAAATGACATAGTATGGTGAGCAATAGCCATACCGTCGTCTGCTTTTTGAACAAGCGCACCATTATACGTAATCACGTAATCGCCCGCTTCTTGTAAATTTAATTCTTTTAAAAAATCGGTTACGCCGGGTAAAGGTCGGCCAGTACAAATAACAACTTTAATTCCTTTTTCTTTTGCTTTTATCAACGTATCTTTTACTCTTGGGCTAATAGTCTTATTATTGTTTAATAGTGTTCCATCTAAATCAATAGCAATGAGTTCAATAGTCATATTTCTTATTCCTCCAGTATTTTTGTAGGTTGAATGATGGCATCATTTTTAATGTATTGTTTGAACTCTTGATAAATAGGTTCAAATAAAGTGATTTCTTTCATTGTTTTAGGTTTTGAAAATTCTTTTGGAAAATAGAATCGTTCATCGCCTCTCATTTTCCCGGCTAAAGAAGATACAATTTCACTAGCTTTTGAAAGTTCAACAAAAGAACCATCAGGATACATTAGTTCAATTTGCGTCCGATTAGTCAGTTGATTGGGACGATAAAAATCATAAGGCAAATCGTAACTATTATTGACAGCAGTATAGTAATCTGTATCGTAGCCCGCTTCTTGAATAAGAGTAGTTAATTTTTCTAAAATAGGCTGATCTTGTTTATCTACAAAATGGACTGATTTGAATGGCTTACGATCAAGGAAACGAGTAGCTAGATCGCTTAAAATAGCATCTTTTTCCTCTCTCCATAGTGTAAAATAAGTTCCTAATACACCATCATCTAATTTTAAATAATCTTCTAGTGTCGCAGTTTGATTGAAAAAAGGAATTAATAAATCTGTTTGGAAATGCAAATGCATCTCTGGGTCTTCATATAATTCCTTGGCACGCTTTAACAAGTGGTCAAGAATAACTTCCATACTTCGAGAAACAGGATGGAAATAAATTTGCATGTACATTTGATAACGGCTGACGATATAATCTTCCACTGCATGCATTCCTGATATCTGAAAAGCAATCCCTTCGCTATAAGGACGAATAACACGTAGAATTCTAGTTAAATCGAATGTTCCGTAGTTAACACCAGTGAAATAAGCGTCTCTTAATAAATAATCCATTCGATCAGCGTCAATTTGACTAGAGATTAATTGTACGACTTGAGGATTAGGATAGGTTTTTTGAATAACGCTAGCTACTTTAGCAGGAAAGTCACTGGCTACTGCTTTTAATAGTTTATTGATTTCGGTCTCATGAGATAAGATAATCTCAACAGTTATCGCTTCATGATCGGTTTTAAAAATTCGTTCAAACGTATGTGAATAGGGACCATGACCAATATCGTGAAGGAGCGCAGCACATAAGACCACTAAACGTTCTGAATCATCCCAACCGCCATCACCAGATTTTTTTTCAGGATAATTACGGGCAAATTTATCGCAAATTCTTCGAGTAATTTCATAAACACCTAGTGAGTGTGTGAAGCGAGAGTGTTCAGCCCCATGAAAAGTAAAAGAAGAGGTTCCTAATTGTTTGATTCGACGCAAACGTTGAAATTCACGAGTATCAATTAAATCTAAAATCAATTGGTGCTGGATATGAATGTAGTCATGAACAGGATCACGAAAAACTTGTTCGATAGGTAGTAATTGTTCAGCATCATAGTTAAGGGTCATATCAACAACTCCTTTTGAGCGGATTCTTTAAGCATCTGTAAATTGCGGTCAATCATTTTTTGCTTGCTCTCCCCGTAGAGAGATAAAATTTCTGGGGTGTATTCACCAGGTTCAATTGTGCAGTGACGTTCTTGTAACGTTCGAATAATTTTTTCTTTTACACCTTGCACAGTTAATTGAACTTCAAGTAGTTCTTCTAATGTGCCCATTACATCGGGATTAATCTTTGGGAAATGCCACTTTACCTGTTCGTCTTGTAATCCAGCTGTATAAAAATCTTGCAACAGCTGAGCACGCTTATTTTGGTCGCCTGTCACGCTTAGATAAATCATAATCGCAACACCATTTTTTATTCGTCGTTGAGCTATCCCAGCAATTTTTTTACCATTAATACTTAGGTCGAAATCACCTGGACAATAAGAATCGGAAATTTCATGAGCTTCAATGGACTTTTTGTATTCTTTAAACGTATCACTAATTAAGCGAAACATGAAGTCGTAACCTTCATCAATGGTTATCCGATTGATTAATTCTTCCGAAAAAATAAGAGAGAAATTAAGAATACCACAATCACTTGCAACGGCTAAACCTCCTGAATTACGAACAATATAGGGTTGCTGATTTGCTCTTAGAACAGCTAGTCCATCTGATAGATGAGGCAATTTAGTATCCATCATTCCAATGATGACTAACGGATCAGTGCTCCAAAAATGAATGGCTGCTTTATTTTGTTGTTTTCCAATAATAGTTGTTAAGCTATCTGATAAAGCAAAATGAGAAATTGTTTGATTTTTAAAAGGCATCGTAGCTGAATCATAAATGACGTACGATTGATTGGTTAAAAAGTCGTTTTTTTGCAGTGAAGTCATTCGATTACTTCCTTTATTAAGATTCTTGTTTAGATACGCTATTAGTATACCAAAATTTAATAGAGACTCCTATAAAAGGAAGATAACTCCTATTAAAATCAGTATATCTCATTAGAAATTATCTAGATATATTGACCGTATTGTATCAAAAAGGCTATACTAAGACACACTAAGAACGCTAAATATAAAGAGGAAAGAGTGGTGAACTTAATGGAACCAATCTTATCCAATCAAGCCGGTTTGCTATTAGATGATTTTGAAAAAATGTATCGGCTTATGTGGCAAATTCGTTTTTTTGATGAACAAGTAGAAGCGTTATTTATAGCAGACAAGATACATGGCACAACTCATCTTTCTATTGGGCAAGAAGCAACAGCGGTTGGAAGTGGTTATTTATTAAAATCGACTGACTTTATTACGACAACTCATCGAGGACATGCTAACACAATCGTCAAAGGGACAGATATGTCTGCAATGATGGCCGAGTTATTCGGGAAAAAAGGTGGCACAAATCATGGTAAAGGCGGCAGTATGCATATTGCTGACAGTGAGACGGGGAATTTAGGATCGAATGGAATTGTTGGTGGAGGATATCCCATTGCAGTTGGAGCTGCGTTGACAGCTCAAATTAAAAAAACGACTGCAGTTGTGATGTGTTATGCGGGTGATGGCTCTACCAACGAAGGGAGTTTTCATGAGTCATTGAATTTAGCCTCCATTTGGAAATTACCAGTGATTTTTTTTATTGAAAACAATCAATATGGAATGAGTAGTTCGATAAAACAAATGGTAAATATTTCTTTTTTATCAAAACGAGCCGAGAGTTACGGCTTTGAAGGGCAAACAATTGACGGCAATAATTGGCTAGAAGTAGTTGATGCTACTTCTGCTGCAATCGAAAAAGCCCGGAGCGGGGGAGGTCCGACATTGATCGAAGCATTAACTTATCGCTCTAGAGGCCATTCAAAATCAGATAAACGAGAATACCGGACACAAGAAGAAGAAGCCCAGTGGCAGCTAAAAGATCCTATCTTATTAGCAGAACAACAATTACTTGCAGCGAATTTAGCCTCTAAAGAGGAATTAATTGTATGGAAAGAAGAAAGTAGGGAAAAAGTTCAACAGTCTATCCAACAGGCTAAAAAGATGGAAGACGTAACGCTAGCTGACTTAGAAACCAACGTCTATGCTGAATAAGGAGGATGACAATGCGCGAGATAACCTATTTAGCCGCTATCAATGAAGCGCTAGATGAAGCTCTAGCAAGCGATGAACGAGTATTTCTGATGGGAGAAGATATCGCACTATATGGCGGTAGTTTTGGCGCGACTAAAGGGCTCGTTCAAAAATATGGAGCGGAACGGATTCGGAACACACCAATTTCAGAGAGTGCATTGGCGGGAGCAGCAGTTGGATCAGCTATGACAGGCATGCGGCCAATTATTGAAATCCAATTTTCAGACTTCATCACAATCGCTTTAGATCAGATAGTCAACCAAGCAGCAAAAATACATTATATGTACGGTGGGAAAGTCTCTGTACCGATGGTTATAAGAACAGCAGCAGGCTCAGGAACAGGTCACGCTGCTCAGCACTCTCAAAGTTTAGAAAACTGGACAGCTCATATTCCTGGTTTGAAAGTTGTCCAACCCTCAACGGCTTACGATGCTAAAGGTTTATTGCATGCTGCAATTGAAGATAATAATCCTGTGATGTTTTATGAACATAAATTGTGTTACCAGACAACTAGTGAAGTCCCAGAAGAAAAATACGTCATTCCTTTTGGAGTAGCCGATATAAAACAATCAGGGCAAGATATTACAGTAGTTGCGACAGGGATTATGGTCCATAAAAGTTTGATAGTTGCTAAACAATTAGCACTAGAAGGGATTTCCTTAGAAGTGATTGATCCGCGTACATTAGTTCCTTTAGATACAAAAACTATCATCAAGTCAGTGCAAAAGACAGGCAGACTTTTAATTGTTCACGAAGCAGTTAAAAGAAGTGGGTTTGGTGGTGAGATAGCCAGTATTGTAGCTGAAAGTAAAGCTTTTTATGCATTGAAAAAACCTATCCAGCGACTTGGGGGTAAATCAATCCCGATACCTTATCAAAAAGAGTTAGAACGTGCTGCTATTCCTCAAGAAGAGGATATCTTAGTAGCCGCTTACAAATTAATGGAAAAATAAAAGGATAAAGTGATGTTAACCTATGGAAATAAGGCTATAAATATAAAGGAGTTAATCTAGTGGAGATAGATTTAAGCAAAGGTATGGCAGCTAAAGTAGAAGTAGAAACAACTGTTTCACAAGGCGGTTCGACTGAAAGTTTTGTGTTTAGTCAAATGGGGAAAGTTGTATATAGGAATGGGTCTTATTATATTCGTTATCAAGAAGCGTATGATGAAATAGAGATACCTGTAACATTTAAACTTGAGGCAGCGGGAGGCGTTACACTTATTCGCAGAGGAGAAACAACTACTCGGATGAGATTTGAGCAAGGTGAACGTTTTGAGACAAGCTACCAAACGCCACAGGGTTTAATCATAATGGAGACGGCAACGCGCCAATTACAAGTCAGTTTTAGACAAGAACCCTTTTCAGGTGAACTACAATTGGAATACGATTTATATCTTGGGCAAGAAAAGCTTGGTGAACATAAATTACGATTGCTTTTTACTATCTAAATATAGTAAGATAAAGAATAGACTGTTGAAAGGATGTGGCTTTCGTGAAATTTGAAAGATTTGAAGGACAAAATAAAAGCGAATTATCAATGATAGAAGTCGCTCATGCTATTTTAGATCAAAAAGGTGAGATTTTAGATTTCGATGTATTACTTAAAGAAATCAAAGACTATTTAGGATTCACTGCAGAAAAATCAAAAAATAACACATCACAATTTTATACAGATTTGAATATTAATGGTAGTTTTATTTCTCTTGGAGAAAACCGTTGGGGTTTGCGTTCATGGTACCCAATTGATTTTATTGATGAGGAAGTTACGCAAGGAAATGAAGACGAAGCACCTAAACGTAAAAAACGTAAAAAAGTAAGTGCCTTTGTTTCAAGTGAAGACGAAATTGATTACAGCAATGATGACCCAGAAGATGATGACGAGGAAGAGGAAGAAGAGCTTCTTATTGATAATGACGGCGTCGTGATTGAAGCAGAAGATAAAGAAGATATCGGCAAATATAAAAAAGATTTAACAGAAATTGGTGCAGACGAAGATGAAGAAGATGAGCTGCCAGATGGTGTTGAAGGCGAATTAACTGTTATTGAAGACGAAGAAGAAGCGGATGATAAAAAGGACTATTGATCCAGGCAACTTTAGTCTAACTACTCAAAAAAACAGCTTAACAATTAAATAAATAAAAATAGATACAAAAACCTTGACGATAGTCATTCGGGGCTGTATCATATTTATTGGGCTCCCTTAGTGTTTTTTTTAAGGGACAAGGACTGAAAGTAATTTATCAGCTCCCTATTCTTAACGGAATAGGGAGCTTTGTTTTTTTGTTTAACTACCCAAATTTATCAAAAAAGGAGTTCGATTAAATGACGAAGTATATTTTTGTAACAGGTGGAGTAGTTTCTTCGATAGGTAAAGGAATCGCGGCAGCTTCATTGGGGAGATTGTTAAAAAATCGTGGATTGAAAGTAACGATTCAAAAATTCGATCCCTATATTAACGTGGATCCAGGTACAATGAGTCCTTACCAACATGGAGAAGTTTTTGTAACCGATGATGGGGCAGAAACAGATTTGGACTTAGGGCACTATGAAAGATTTATTGATATTAACTTGAACCGCTATTCAAATGTAACAACGGGAAAAGTTTATTCAGAAGTTATTCGCAAAGAACGTAAAGGTGAATACCTGGGAGCAACTGTCCAAGTTATTCCACATATTACAAATGAAATTAAAGAGAAAATCATGCGCGCTGGTCAAACAACAGATTCGGATATCGTGATTACTGAAGTTGGAGGAACAGTTGGAGATATTGAATCTCTACCATTTTTAGAAGCATTGCGTCAAATGAAGAGAGATGTTGGAACAGAAAATGTGATGTATATTCATACAACTTTGATTCCATATCTTGGTGCTGCTGGTGAAATGAAAACCAAACCAACTCAACACAGCGTTAAAGAGTTAAGAGGGCTAGGGATTCAACCAAACATTTTGGTAGTGCGTAGCGAACGTCCGGTTTCTCAAAACTTAAAAAATAAATTAGCTTCTTTTTGTGATGTAGCTTCAGAAGCAGTCATTGAATCACTAGATGTAGACACACTGTATTCCATTCCGTTAAATTTACAAAAACAAGGTATGGATCAAATTGTCTGTGACCATTTGAAAATTGATGCACCTCCTGCTGACATGACAGAGTGGATTAAGTTGGAAGAAAAAGTATTGAACTTATCTAAAAAAACAAGAATTGCATTAGTAGGAAAATATGTCGAATTACCTGATGCCTATTTATCAGTAGTTGAATCTTTGAGCCATGCTGGTTATGCACAAGACTCAGAAATTGAAATAGATTGGATTAATGCAGATGAGGTAACTCCTTCAAATGCAGCAGAGTTATTAAAAGATGCCGATGGTATTTTAGTTCCAGGTGGTTTTGGTGACCGTGGATTAGAAGGTAAAATCGTAGCTATCCAATATGCTCGTGAAAACATTGTTCCATTCTTTGGTATCTGTTTAGGGATGCAATTAGCATGTGTTGAGTATGCTCGAAATGTAGTTGGTCTCGAAGGAGCACACTCTACGGAAACAAATCCTAAGACACCACACAATATCATTGACTTAATGAGTGACCAAAAAGATGTAGTAGAAATGGGTGGTACACTGCGTCTTGGATTGTATCCATGTAAGTTAAAAGCTGGTTCTGTTGCAGCTAAGAACTACGATAATGCAGAAGTTGTCCAAGAACGTCATCGCCATCGTTATGAGTTTAACAATGAGTACCGTAAAGTTTTAGAAGATAAAGGTATGGTATTCTCTGGGGTTTCACCTGATAATCGTTTAGTTGAAATTGTTGAACTATCTGACCATCCTTTCTATGTAGCTTGTCAGTTCCATCCAGAATTTCTTTCACGCCCAAATCGTCCGCAAAAATTATTTTCAGGATTTATTAAAGCGTCATTGAAAAACCAACAGTAAAATTCGATTCTTTTCTTATTTTATCATGAGAATTGATGGTTTAAGTCTAGGAATTATTTATTTTATTTGGTATAATAGTAATGTTGGTCAAGGAAAGACCTTGACAAATAAAACCTTTCCTTAAGGAGGAAAAATATATGAGTCGTTTAGTTAGTATGACAGATATGTTAAATAAGGCATTAGAAGGTAAATACGCGGTTGGTCAATTCAACATTAACAACCTTGAATGGACACAAGCCGTTTTAGAAGCAGCACAAGCAGAAAACTCTCCAGTAATTTTAGGAGTATCTGAAGGCGCTGGGAAATACATGGGTGGCCCATTAGTTGTTGCTGCAATGACTGAAGCTTTAATGGAAACAATGAACATTACTGTTCCTGTTGCATTACATTTAGACCATGGTTCTTCATTTGAAAACTGTAAAACAGCTATTGATGCTGGTTATTCTTCTGTAATGATCGACAACTCAGCGTTCCCAATTGATGAAAATATTGCTGCAACGAAAAAAGTTGTTGAATATGCTCATTCAAAAGGTGCTTCTGTAGAAGCTGAAGTAGGAACAGTTGGCGGAACCGAAGATGGCGTTACTGGCGGAGTTCAGTATGCTGATCCTAAAGAATGTCTACGTATGGTTAAAGAAGCAAACATTGACGCCTTAGCAGCAGCTTTAGGTTCTGTTCATGGCGACTACGAAGGCGAGCCTGTTTTAGGTTTTGACGAAATGAAAGAAATTTCTGACTTAACTCATGCTCCATTAGTATTGCATGGTGGATCTGGAATTCCAGAATTCCAAATTAAAAAAGCTATTGAAAATGGTCACTCTAAAATCAATGTGAACACCGAGTTACAACAAGTTTGGACTGCAGGCGTTCGTGAAAAATTAGCTACTGACGATAAAGTTTACGATCCTCGTAAAGTTATTGCACCAGGTAAAGCAAGAATTATTGCTACAGTTAAAATAACTATGCAACGTTTTGGTTCATCAAACAAAGCTTAATTTTAATCTGGAAAAGTGATAAAAAAAGAGCACGGACAATCCAACGATTGTTTGTGCTCTTTTTTTATCGCTTTATCAACAGGAAAATTTTTGCCTAGATTGTTTAAATGAGTATCCATATAATAATAATTGTATATTAAACAATAGTATAGTAACATGAATCAGTGTTTAATAAAAAATAAAGTTATTCACCACTGAAGTGTTTTTTCTCAGATTATTACTAATTTAAATAATAAATTTTGAACCTCATTAGATAATAGGAGTGAACTTTTCATCTATAGAGTAGTGGTTCCATTACACATAAATAAATATAATCATTTATTTAAAAATGAAAAAAGTAGAAGCCAGTGATTTTTACTATAAGAAATAGTGAAATAAATATTTAAAACAATAGCCAATAAAAATAGGTAAACTAATAAAGTGAGGTATGACAATGAAAAAAATAGTTATTAACGGAGGAAAGAAGTTAAGTGGATCAGTTACAATCAACGGGGCTAAAAATAGTGTCGTTGCTTTAATTCCAGCTTCAATCCTAGCTGATTCTCCAGTTACTTTAGAAGGAGTGCCAAATATTCAAGATGTGCATTCATTGATTGAAATTTTAAATAGTATGCACGTTAAAACAAATTTTGATGGCTCAACATTAATTATTGACCCAACAGAAATGGTTTCAATTCCTATGCCAAGTGGTAAAATACAAAGTTTGCGTGCGTCTTATTATTTTATGGGCGCTTTGTTAACTAAATACGGACAAGGTGTCGTTGGTTTACCGGGCGGCTGCTTTTTAGGACCTCGTCCAATAGATCAACATTTAAAAGGCTTTCGAGCGTTAGGAGCAATAGTTGAGAATGAATTAGGAGCGATGTATCTTAGAACTCCTGTAGAAGGACTAAAAGGGACTCGTATCTATTTAGACGTCGTTTCTATAGGAGCAACACTTAATGTGATGCTTGCTGCTGTTAAGGCAAAAGGAACAACCATCATAGAAAACGCTGCTCGTGAACCTGAAATTATTGATGTAGCAACACTGTTAAATAATATGGGTGCAAAGGTTCGAGGAGCAGGAACGGGTGTTATTCGTATTGAAGGAGTCGACGAACTTCATGGTTGCAGACATATTGTTATACCAGATAGAATTGAAGCTGGAACTTATTTAGCTTTAGCTGGAGCAATTGGAACAGATATTACGGTTCAAAATGTTATTGTAGAACACTTAGAAGGATTAGTGGCAAAGATGGAAGAAATGGGTGTTCCCATGACCATTGGAGAAGACAATATTCGTGTGAAAGAAGCGCAACTTCCATTAAAGCCAATCAATGTAAAAACGCTCCCATATCCAGGGTTTGCAACAGATTTACAGCAGCCTTTAACGCCGTTAATACTAAAAACAATAGGGAAATCAACAGTTTTAGATACGATATATACTAAGCGTGTGAAGCATATTCCAGAATTAGTTCGTATGGGCGCAAAAGCACGTGTAGAAGGAGATTTAATCCTTTTAGAGGGTCCATGCGAGTTAAAAGGTGTAGAAGTCGAGGCAAGTGACTTGCGAGCAGGTGCTTGTTTGATAATAGCTGGATTAATGGCGGAAGGAACAACTACGATTACGGGCGTAGAAAATATTTTAAGAGGCTATGATGATATTATTAGAAAATTAACTGATTTAGGTGCGGACGTTAAGATGATAGAAACTGAACACACTATAATATAGGAGTCGAAAATATGAGTGAGATATTGACTGTTGAACAACTAGAAAAAAAAACATTGAAAGAAATTTATGCTTACGCTAAAGAATTAAAAATTCCTTGTTACAGTCAGATGAATAAAAAAGAATTGTCTTTAGCAGTTATACGGGCGCAAGAAGAAAAGCAAGGTTTCTTTATGGCTGAAGGTGTTTTAGATATCATGGCACAACAAGATTTTGGTTTCTTAAGACCGATTAATTATACATCCAGTAAAGAAGACATCTATATTTCTGCTTCTCAAATTAAACGTTTTGGGTTGCGAAATGGCGATAAGGTGACTGGAAAAGCTCGACCTCCAAAGCCTTCTGAGCGATATTACGGATTGATGCAAGTGAGTAAAGTGAATGGAAGTAATCCAGAACAAGCTAAGGAGAGGTCGCATTTTCCGGCATTAACACCACTCTATCCTGACCGTCGAATTAAATTAGAAACAGAGCAATCTAAAATATCTGCTCGTATGATTGATATTGTAGCTCCAGTTGGTTTTGGCCAACGAGGTCTAATTGTTGCACCACCAAAAGCCGGTAAAACGACCCTTTTAAAGGCCATTGCAAATGGTATTGCTGAGAATTATCCAGAAGCTGAATTGATCGTTTTGTTAATCGACGAGCGTCCAGAAGAAGTAACAGACATAGAACGCAGCGTGAAAGGTGAAGTTGTCTCATCAACCTTTGATCAACAACCTCAAAATCATGTGCGTGTTGCTGAGCTAGTTTTAGAAAGAGCGATGCGCTTAGTAGAGGACAAGCAAGATGTTATTATTTTGATGGATAGTATTACTCGGTTAGCTCGTGCTTATAATCTGGTTATCCCTGCAAGTGGAAGAACATTAAGTGGTGGGATCAATCCTGCAGCTCTTTATCGTCCTAAGAAGTTTTTTGGAGCAGCAAGAAATATCGAAGAAGGCGGTAGTTTGACTATTTTGGCAACAGCTTTAGTTGAAACAGGTAGTCGGATGGATGATATTATCTATGAAGAGTTTAAAGGAACGGGAAACTCAGAACTTCATTTATCAAGAGAATTATCAGAACGCCGTATATTCCCGGCTATTGATGTCAAAAAATCAAGTACAAGAAAAGAAGAACTACTCTTAGATAAAGAGTATTTAGATGAAATCTGGAAACTACGTCATGCGATGGTAACGGATTCTTTAGAATTAACAAATCAATTTATTCAAGCTTTACGTAACTCTGAAAATAACAAACAATTTTTCGAGAGCTTTTCAGAAAAAACCTTTAGTCAGGTAAAAAATACTCGTAATATACGTAGGTAAAAAATAGAAGATTAAAAGTGTTGAGAATAGATTGCAATAAGGCAATAGACGTGGTAGTATTCTACTGTTAAATAAAAAATAAAAAAGAACTCTGGTTCAGCAAATGTATCAGGGCAAAGGAGCGAGAGCGCATGAAAAAAGAAATTCACCCAACTTATAAAGAAGTTGTATTCATGGATACTACTACAGGTTTTAAATTTTTGTCTGGTTCTACAAAACATTCAAGTGAAACTGTTGAATGGGAAGACGGCAATACTTACCCATTAATCCGTGTTGAAACTACATCTGATTCACACCCATTCTACACAGGACGTCAAAAATTTACACAAGCAGACGGACGTGTCGATCGTTTCAACAAAAAATATGGTTTGGCAGACGCAAACTCAGCTGAATAACAGAATTATTATCGGAAGCTCTAGTCTTAGAGCTTTTTTTAATTGAGAAAAATTTGATATCACGTGCTTTTTTAAAGATTATTTGATAGGATAAAATAGAAGATATTAAGCCATACATCAAATGTTGTAGATAAAGCTGGAATAAAAGAGATGCATAACTTGCTAATGTAGATTAATCTGCTTATTGAAGAGAAAAGCACGTGAAATTTTCTGTTTAGATGTAGAAGAAATAGATTGAAATTTGAACGGTGAATTTGTCTAACTCTTACTTTAGCCTGTTAACTTACTTTTGATTACTTTGTTTTACTAGTTGCTAAATTCAACATTGAACAAAATAAGCTTAAACTTTTATGAAAGCCTTTATGGGACAAGATAGGCTTTTAAAAATAGGACGGGTCAACAATTTTAATCTACCTATCAAGTTGGACATAAAATAACTTTTAAAAAACATTTGTTACAAAATTGTCGTAATAGAACGCTACCATTATGTTGTTGTAATGAAACTATCACTAAATTGATACAGTTTAAAAAAGAAAATCATAGTATAATAAGACGTAAAGAAAAATGAATGAGGAGGGGTATCTAGTGATTTCGGATTATATTTATGTTCATCTAGATGGCGTAACTAATTCTGTTCTATGTAAGGGCATTATCTTTAAAAACTACGATGAAATCATAAGAAAAATACCTGAAAACATTCTGTTACTGAATGCCTCAAAAGATATAGGGGAATTTGAACCACATACTGGCTTTCAAATGATTCACGGTGTAGAAAAAGTTCGTAATTATTTGAAAGATAATATAGATGGAAATTCTAGTTACGCTTTTAAGTGTATAGATTTTGAAAGTATGGAATTATTAAGACAATTAACACCTGTTGAAATATCTGAATTATTATATGTTGCTCATGCACATACCCATTTACATTCTCCTTTTTATTATAAATTACAAAACAATTATATTTACTTATCAATGACTGATAATTTCAAAAAAATATATTTTCGCTATTTAGAACAGTTTTACGATTTTTTAAATGATAGCCTAACGAAATCATTAGAATTAAAGTGTAATGAAAAGAAGAAATTTTTTCAAAAAGAAACTAAAATTCAGCCTGCACCCAAAGAACTAATTAGACAATTGATTCCTTTGTTAAGAGAAGGAGTTCTTTTTTCATTTACTCAGATACAAGTACAGCAACAAATCTGTGAAATACCAATTTTTTTAGTTGAAGACCGCTTGAGAGATTTGAATCAAGTATTCTCAAAGAAAGATTTAATTGGTACAATTTATTACGATAAAAACCAAAGTAAGTGGTCTTTCAAAGAAGAAAGTTTACTTGAACCTTTGAATAGGTAAAAAGTCATATAAACTTTTGTTTAGTGGCTTTTTTTGTTTATATTGTTCTTAACACGAATGACTGTTTTTAAATAACGTCATCTTTTTAGATTGAGAAGACTTTAGATTTTAAAATAATACAAAGATAAAAGGAAAATCTAGCAAAAATGTTTCCTATTGTTATCAATAAAAATATGATACAATAACGTTTGAATTCAAGAGAACTCGTTTTAGAATACGAGACTAAAAGTTATAACTCGGAGGAAAACCAAATGAAAATCTTTCTAATATATGGAGGAAAAAGTGCTGAACACGATATTTCAATATTAACAGCTTTCTCTATTATCAAAGAAATCTATTATGATTATTATGAAGTTGAACCAGTTTATATTACAAAAGATGGAGAATGGATAAAAGGCGCAGTTGTTAAACAGGCAGAAATTATCCAATCATCTGAAGTTTTACGTTTAGTAAATAGCTCAGAAGAAGTTTGTTTTTCTACTGAAGAGGGAATGTTTTCCAAAGGAAAACTAATTAAACCTTCAGAACTAAGAGAAAAGGATGCTGTTATTTTTCCTGTCTTACATGGTCCAAATGGAGAAGATGGTACAGTTCAAGGCCTATTTGAAGTCATTGGCATGCCATATGTCGGAGCTGGAGTATTAGCTAGCTCATGTGGAATGGATAAAATAATAAGCAAACAACTCTTTCAACAAGCTGGCTTACCTCAAGTTCCTTATGTCCCTATTCGTAAATCAGATTGGCTAACGAATGCTGATAACGTATTTAAAAAATGTGAAGGTACCTTAGTTTATCCAATGTTTGTCAAACCGGCAAATCTTGGTTCAAGTGTTGGGATTAGTAAAGCCCAAACGCGTGTAGAATTAGAAGAAGCCATTAATCTAGCGTTGCAATATGATCGTCGTGTAGTTGTAGAACAAGGAATTGAAGCTCGAGAAATTGAAGTAGCTGTTCTAGGAAACGACGATATCCATACGTCTGTACCAGGAGAACTGATAAAAGAAAGTGCTTTTTATGATTACGATGCCAAGTATATTAATAATAAAGTAACCTTGCAAATACCTGCTCGTGTTTCAGAAGAAGTAGAAAAACAGTTGCGCTCTTATTCCATTCGAGCATTTGAAGCGATTGATGGAACTGGCTTAAGTCGATGTGATTTTTTTGTAACCGGAAATGATGAAATTTTTATTAATGAGTTAAACACGATGCCAGGATTTACTCAATATAGCATGTATCCTCTACTCTGGAGACATACTGGTTTAAATTATGGTGACTTAGTTGAAGAACTTATTCAATTAGCTTTAAAACGATTTGAAGAATCGCTAAAATTTGAACAAACGGATCGAGTTCAATTCTAGTAAGAAGGATTTTCCTAGTAAGAAAAGTGGTAGGACAAATGTCCAGGCCACTTTTTTTATAAGAGAGACTAAAGATTTAACTAAACGGAGGATAACTTATGTTTTCATTAACAGTAAAAGAAATTGCACAGGCTGTGCATGCTCATAAGATAGAAGATACATGGGAAATGATTGAAATTAATAACGTGGGATTTGATTCTAGAAAATTAAGCGCACATTCATTGTTTGTTCCGTTGGTAAGTGAGAACGATGGGCATAGTTTTATCGCACAGGCGATTGATCAAGGAGCAGTAGCAACTTTTTGGAGCAATCCACTAGAAGATGCACCAACGGATATTCCAGTTATTCAAGTTGCGGATACATTGAGAGCGCTCCAGGACTTAGCAGAATATTACCTTAATAAAATCCACCCTAAAGTAATCGGCATCACAGGTAGCAATGGTAAGACGACAACAAAAGATATGACTGAAGCAGTAGTATCTAGCCAATACCGTGTTCATAAAACACAAGGCAACTTTAATAATCATATTGGCTTACCGATTACGATTCTAGAAATGCCGCAAGATACAGAAGTGATTATTTTAGAAATGGGCATGAATCATGCAGGTGAAATTAAAGTGCTTTCTAATTTAGCGAAACCGGATATTGCCATTATTACAATGATTGGAGAATCACACATTGAATATCTTGGCTCTCGTGAAGGGATTGCAGATGCAAAGATGGAAATTATTTCCGGTTTAAAAGAAACCGGGATCTTGATTATTCCTGGAAACGAACCGCTTTTGATAGACAGAGCAAATATTCTAAAACATGAGCAAGTCAAAACATTTGGGCCGTTACCAACAAATGATAGTTATTCATTAGAAATAGTATCTGGAATGAAAGAAACAATCTTTGAAACAAATTTAAGTCCAGGTAGTTTCATCAAGTTGCCTGTAACAGGAACGTATAATGTTGATAATGCACTAGCTGCTTTAAGTAGTGCGATGGTGCTAGGTATTCCGATTGATAAAGCTGTCCAAAAATTAGCAACGTTTCAGCTAACGGAAAATCGGACAGAATGGTTAGATGGTATTCATGGGAGTGCTTTATTAAATGATGCGTATAATGCTAATCCTACCGCAATGAAAGCAGTTTTAACTAACTTCAGTCAATTAAAAAATAGTGGTAGAAAAATAGTGGTTTTAGGCGATATGCTAGAATTAGGAGAACAAACAGACGAGCTACATTTAAGTATACAAGATGCTTTATCAATAGATGAAGTTGACCAAGTTATTTTGTATGGGACGCATATGAAAGTTTTGTATGAGGCTTTGAAAACAGTTTTTGGTAAAGAACGATTGCATCATTTTGATGGGGATAAAGATCCAATGATTGCTTTTCTAAAAAATCTTATTCAACCAAAAGATTATGTACTCTTAAAAGCTAGCTTTGGGACAGATTTATTATCTGTTATTAGAGCGCTCCAAGTTACGACAGCTAACTAAAAATCAGCCTTAAGGCTGATTTGGAGAAGCTAACTAATTGATATATTATTGTTATCAAAACGGATTAGAGGAGGGATAGACTTGAATACTCAAAGAAAAGATGTCACAAATGATTTTATTGAGCAACCGACTATGGCTAGATTTTTTGCCTCAGTATACGGTTATATGACCTTAGGTCTAGCTATTTCAGGAATAACAGCATTTTATGCTTCTCAAAGTCCATTTATTTTAAATTTGGTTTATGGTAGCCCCTTTGGGCTGATTGGTTTATTTATAGCAGAGATATTTTTAGTATCAAAGCTAGCTACCAATGGAATGAAGATGAGGTCAGCTAGTTCATCTTTGTTTGGCTTTATTGCATTTGCTTTATTAAACGGTATTACATTAGCAAGTATCTTTTTGATTTACGAATTAGGAAGTATTGGTTCAGCCTTCTTAATGGCTTCTGCAACTTTCGCTGGAATGAGTTTAGTAGGCTTTTTTACCAAACGTGATATGTCAACATTAGGCGGACAGCTAAGAGGAGCTTTAATTGGTTTGATTGTTGCTATGCTAGTAAACAGCTTTATTCTGCGTAGTGGTCCTGCTGATTTTGTCTTATCTATTATTACAGTTTTAATTTTTGTTGGATTTACTGCATATGATACGCATAAATTAAAACAACTTTATATTCAATTTAGTGGAGAAAATTCACTAGGAGCAGTAGCTATCAGTGGAGCTCTAAGTTTATATCTAGATTTTATTAACATTTTTCTTGCCTTGTTGCGTATTTTTGGAAATAGACGCGATTAGTAACGAACACAGGGATTGGGGATTTTCCTCAATTCTTTTTTTGAAATTATTTATTAGCAAAATTTCTGTTATATAAAGAATAGACGCAGCATAGAAATAGCTGATGAACAAACAAAAAGTCAGGAGGATAGATGATAAAATTAAAATAAGATAAATTTAAAAACTTGAAAAAGGAAACGTGTTCATAAAATTGAGGGAGTAAATTGTTTGATAATCGTATTTAGACGTGTTAAGATTAGTTAGATTAAATAAGAGATTTAATTAAAAAGATAAAACCAACGAGGGTTTTGTGAAAATAGATAAGCAGACGAGCTTGGAATTTATCCAGGCTTTTGATATGAAATGAAGGATTCAGCTAAAAACAGTATTTAAAAATAAGTTGAATTTTTATATGGAGTGACAGCAACAGGTGCGTCTGAATTGAAACAATGATGGTGCCTGTATTTCGCAAAAATCTCTCTTTACGGTTTTCAAAATTGGGAGGAAATATATTTGAAATTTTCAGAATTAGGTTTAGCACCAGAATTATTAAAATCAGTAGAACGTTTAGGCTTTGAGGAGGCAACTCCGGTTCAAGCACAAACGATTCCATTAGCACTTGAAGGAAAAGACGTCATCGGGCAAGCACAAACTGGTACAGGGAAAACAGCTGCATTTGGTTTACCAATGTTACAAAAAATTGATATCAACAATCGTGCAGTTCAAGGATTAGTTATTGCACCAACACGTGAATTGGCTATCCAGACACAAGAAGAGTTATTCCGCTTAAGTCGCGACAAAAAAGTTCGTGTCCAAGTTGTTTATGGTGGAGCAGATATTAGTCGTCAAATTCGTGCATTAAAAGATGCACCGCATATTATTGTTGGTACACCTGGACGTTTATTAGACCATATCAAACGTAAAACATTAAAATTAAATCATGTTGAAACATTGGTCTTGGATGAAGGGGACGAAATGTTGAATATGGGCTTTATTGATGATATCGAAACAATCATTAATGAAGTTCCGGCAGAACATCAAACATTGTTATTCTCAGCGACAATGCCAGCTCCTATCAAACGTATTGGTGTAAGATACATGAAGAATCCGGAACACGTTAGTATCAAAGCAACGACTTTATCTGATAGTTTAATTGAACAATTCTTCGTTCGCTGTAAAGATTTCGAGAAATTTGATATCATGACACGTTTATTCGATGTTCAAACACCTGAGTTAACGATCATCTTCGGACGTACAAAACGTCGCGTTGATGAAATTGCTAAAGGCTTAGAAATGCGTGGATATCGTGCAGAAGGAATCCATGGCGATCTTTCTCAACAAAAACGAATGAGTGTTTTAAAAGCTTTTAAAACAGGTAAAATTGATATCTTAGTAGCAACTGACGTAGCTGCACGTGGATTAGATATATCAGGAGTAACACACGTTTATAACTATGATATTCCTCAAGATCCAGAAAGTTATGTTCACCGTATCGGCCGTACTGGTCGTGCAGGTAAAGAAGGAGTTTCAGTTTCTTTCATAACACCAAATGAAATGGGCTATTTACGTGTGATTGAAGATTTAACTAAAAAAGAAATGACACCATTGCGTCCACCAACAAACGCTGAAGCTTTTGAAGGACAAATCAAAGCGTCTATGGAAGAAGCCAGTTCTATCATTGATGCTAACGGATTAGAAATTTATGAAAAAGCAGCAGCTCAATTACTAGAAACCTATACAGCTGAAGATATAGCAGCCTCTTTCTTGAAGAGTATTTCTAAGGACGCAGCAGCAGTACCGGTTAAAATTACACCTGAGCGTCCATTACCAAGTCGAGGCGGAAGCAAAGGCGGCGGTAAAGGCGGATCATCATCTCGTGGTGGTTATAAAGGGAAATCTAGTGGCGGCGGATACCGTGGCAATCGCAGTGGTGGAAAACCAGGCGAACGTCGTGGCGGGTCAGCTTCTGGTTCAGGAGCAGGTTACAGTTCAGAAAAAAAACGTGGCAGTAGCGATAGCCGTCGTAGCAAGCCAGCCTCTGACAGACGTCAAGGCGGCGGAGACCGTAATTTTACTATTCGTAACAAAGACTAAGCAAATACAACCCAATAAAACCATTCTCTTTATTGAGAATGGTTTTTTTTATTAGTAAACTTAACGTAGACGCAGGTGTTTAATAAGTGACAATTTCGTTTCATTCTGATAATATAAGCACAAGTATGAGTGTTATTCAAATTAAGTTCAGAGTAAAGCGAATAGGTGCTAAAAGATAAGTACATAAAAAAGTGAGGCGTAAAATGATTGTAGGCATAGGTTTAGACATAACTGAAATAGCTCGAATTGGACATGCTGTAAAAAAAAGAAGTACTTTTTCAAATAGAGTATTAACTCAAGCTGAGTGGGCTATATTTAATGAATTAAAGGGTTCTCGTCAAATCGAATTTTTAGCGGGACGTTATGCTGCGAAAGAGGCTTTTTCAAAAGCCTTTGGAACGGGTATCGGCAAGCTAGGGTTTCATGATATAGAAATATTGCCTAACGAAAAAGGCAAGCCCGTTGTAACAAAAAGTCCATTTGTTGGAAATATTTTTCTTTCTATTACACATACAGATACAGTTGCTGCTGCTCAAATAATTTTAGAAAAAGAATAAATATAAAGGAGAGGGTGAATTAATAGTGGCCATAGGAGTACACCGTAAAACAATTGCTTATATCGATAAGAAAGCAATCAGTACTAATGTTCAACAAGAAATAAAAAGACTAGATGAAAATGTAGTGCTTTATGCAGTCGTTAAAGCTAATGGATATGGACATGGAGCTGTAGAAGTTGCTGCGGCCGCTAAAGAAGGTGGGGCATCAGGATTTTGCGTGGCTATTCTAGACGAAGCATTAGAGCTAAGAAAAGCAGGATTTACTGAACCAATTCTAATTATGGGGTTAGTAGATGCAACTTATGCAGACTTGATAGCATTGAATAAGCTTAGCGTAGCGGTCAGTAGTTTGGATTGGCTCGAACGAGCTAATAAAATAGTGAAAAATAATGGTTGTGAAGAGAAATTATTAGTTCATATCGCTTTAGATACTGGAATGGGCCGTATTGGAATTAGAATACCAGAAGAATTACAAGAGGTAGAACAGTGGATAAATAAAAGTGAAACGACTTATTTCGAAGGGGTTTTTACCCATTTTGCAACAGCTGATAGTCCGGATCAAGAACAATTTATAGAACAAGCTGAAAAGTTTAATACCTTAATAGCTAGTCTACATCGAAAACCACCTTTCATACACGTTGCTAATAGTGCGACAGCTCTTTGGCATCAGTCGTGTTCCTCGAATATGATTCGTTTTGGTATTGCAATGTATGGATTAAATCCATCTGGTGGTATTTTAAAAGAGCCATATAAATTAGTACCAGCTATGAGAATCAGTAGTGAAGTTAATTATGTCAAACAAATGAAACTAGGAGACACAGTAGGGTACGGAGCAACCTACTCAGCAAAAGAGGGTGAGTGGGTTGGGACTGTTCCAATAGGGTATGCGGATGGATGGCGTCGAGATTTACAAGGACAAGATGTTCTTGTAGATGGAAAAAGATGTGAAATAATAGGCAGGATTTGTATGGATCAGTGTATGATTCGTTTACCTTATGAAGTTGAAGAAGGAACAGAGGTTATTCTTGTGGGAGAAAGTGAAAACGAAAAGATTACTTTGCAAGACATAGCCAATCATTTAGGCACTATTCACTATGAAATTGCCTGTGGTCTTGCAACACGTGTTCCTAGGATATATATTTAGGATTATCGCTAAAATAGTTTTAGCAATAGTGACAAAAGAACGACTATTTTTTTAACTACCGATTGTAGGTTCCAATGTTTATAGTTTCGTGGTACCATTATCCTAAGTACAATTGCAGTTTTCTTTGTGAGAGAAGGAAAAAGCTATTCATTGGAGGGTATGGTTCATGAGAAATAACGATGGCCGGGTATTTAAGATTTCTTTGAATCGTCATGTTTATAAAGAAAGTCAAAGCGATGATGTTCAAACAAGTACAACTAAATTCAACTCGATAAATGCAGTGGTTAATCAGATTTCAGAAAAAAACTTAACTATATATGATACCTTGCGTAAAGGATATGCGGAAATGTCTCGTATCAATCTTGATATTTGTAATGAATTTGAAGTTTGTGAAAAAGAGGTAAGCGCCCATTTATAGCCAGTTATCATAAGGAGGAATACCTATGGTAAGACGGGGTGAGATTTATTATGCTGATTTATCACCTGTAGTAGGATCGGAACAAGGTGGTATGCGTCCAGTGCTAATTATACAAAATAATGTTGGAAATCATTATAGTCCAACGGTTATTGTAGCAGCGATAACGGCGAAAATACAAAAAGCTAAAATGCCTACCCATGTAGAGATCTCGGCAGAAGAATTTGGTCTAGAAAAAGACTCTGTAGTCTTATTAGAGCAAATCCGAACCATTGACAAACAACGGCTGAAAGAAAAAGTAACGCAGTTAAATCAAGAAATAATGGAAAAAATAAATGAAGCTTTAGAAATTAGTGTCGGTTTATATAAGTCGGTTTGACGATTTAATTAAATAATACATAAACCTTCCTTAGATCGAGGAGGGTTTTTTAAGATAATCAAAAGAGTTGTTCAGATTGAGGTTTTTAAAAAAAATGATATGATGCCAAGGTTATTAAATATGTGGTTCGTAACCATCCCACAGAAAAAAACTAGGAGGAACATAAATTTGAAAATAAAAAGTCTTGTCACTAATGCTATTGTTGCAGCATTATACGTAGCGGTTACCGCAATTTTGGCGCCAATTTCTTTTGGAGCGATACAATTTAGAGTAGCTGAAATGTTTAACCATCTCATTATTTTCAACAGGAAATATATTTTTGGAATAGTGAGCGGTGTGTTTATTTCAAATCTCTTTTTTTCAACAATAGTAGGGTATGATTTGATATTTGGCGTAGGGCATTCCTTGTTGTCTCTACTCATTACCAGTAAGCTAATAAAAAAAGTTTCTAATGTCTGGGTAAAATTTTTTATTAACACACTAATTTTTACTGCTCTTTCTTCATTAATTGCTCTAGAGTTATATCTAGCTTTTTCTGTTCCTTTTTGGTTTGGTTATTTAACAGTTGGAATTGGAGAATTAGGTATTATGGCAATTGGTGCGCCGGTTATGCTTTATTTAGATAAAAAGGTTCATTTCAACGAGAGAATAGAAGGTTAAAAAATAAAAAGCCGAAAACAATACGTTATACTGAAGACTCGTTTCAATGAAACGAGCTATCAAGAGATAACAATCTGTTTTCGGTTTTTTATTATGGTTAATTATGACATATAGTGAAGATTAATTATTTTCTAAATCTTCAACTTCTACTACACGAAATCCTCTTTTTTCTAAGTGGTCGCTGATTTGTTTAACGGTTTCTGCAGTTATACCTGATTCAAGAGTCATCATTGTACGACGAACAAGTTCTTCACGTTCTGCATCTAGCGTGATACAACTTGAAATGGAACAATAACGATTAATAATTTTAGTCATATTTGTTAAATCACCTTTTTGACCAGAAGATGCAATAGTTAAAACATAACTACCTGAGTTAATATTCCATGATTGTTGCAACATATTTAAAAGAGAGCTATGAGTTAAAATGCCATAAAAATGATTTTCTTCATCTAAAACAGATATATAAGGGAGTTCCTTAATCGTAAAAAATACTTTAAAAAAAGAAGAATCTACGGAAATAAATTTCGTTGCATTTTTCAAAAGAGTTGTAACAGGTAAGCTCATATCACCGTTGTTTGCTTGATGATGGTAAATATGCATTTTATAGATGTTTCCTCTAAAGATTTTCCCGCTTTCATCTAAAATTGGAATACAACGATAACCAGATTTCTCTAATATATCTATTGCTTCTTGAAGAGTTGCGCTTTCTTTGACTGTGGTTAAACTTTTCTTAGGAATACAGAGTGATTTAATGAGCATCATTGTATCCTCCTTTAATTATTTTATTGTGTTCTATGTATTGATAATAGCATATAAAATAGCGTATTTACAATATTTTTGAGACCAAGCTATAAAAGAAATAATGAAACAAACTCTTGTTTGATAAGATTAGACAACTTATAATAGAAAATATGAGAACAAGTATCAAGTGAAAGCTAAGGATAAAACAAAGAGGAGAAGAAAAACGATATGGAGAATGCAGAGAATAAAGAAGTTAAAGTAGCGAGAAATGAAATGATGGATCGACCAGTCGTTCAAAAAGAGATTGTAGAATTTTTAAGAAAAAAACAAAAGCCTTTACCGGGTAAATTAGGAGAAATTCAAAGGGAAGCCAACGAAAGACGAGTTCCCATTATTCCGCATGAAACAGTTGTCTTTTTGAATTTGCTTTTAGGACAAATTAAACCGGAGAGAATATTAGAGATTGGTGCAGCTATTGGCTTTTCTTCCAGTTTAATGGCGCAACATGTAGGTGATAATGGTCACGTGACAACAATAGATCGTTTTGATGTAATGATTAAAAAGGCTAAAAAAAATTACGAAATTTTAGAATTAACAGATAAAATCACTCTTTTAGAGGGGCAAGCTGCCGATATACTCCCTACTTTGACAGGAAAGTTTGACTTTATATTTATGGATAGTGCGAAGTCAAAATATCGTGATTTTTTACCTGAATGTATTCGCTTGTTAAAAATCGGTGGGATGCTAGTCGTAGATGATGTATTACAAGGTGGGACAATTTTATTGCCAGATGAAGAAATTCCAAAAAGAACAAGGGTCATCCATCGTAAGTTAAATACTTTTCTAGAAACAGTCATGAACCATCCTTTGTTAGAATCTAGTATTATTCCTTTGGGTGATGGTCTGTTGATGATCGTAAAAAAAGAAGAGATAGAACCGTCATCTTTGAGTCCGCTATAGGAAGAAATAGGGGGAATCAGTTACCTTGAATAGTAATCTTAATTAAATAGATCCGTATTTCTGAAAAGATTTATTTAATTGAGGACACTAGTGTTGCATGAAACATTATGTGTTTCACAAATTTGTTTATATTATTCTAATATGCAAAAAAGTCCTTTATACTGAACTCAGATGACTCATCCAAGACCAATAAAAAGGACCCAACACATGGATAAGTATAAAACAAATTCTGCTTTTAATAAATGGTTTTCTTCCATTAAGCTAAATCTTTTACCAAGCCCTATTCAAAAAAAGATTGTTGACTTTGATAAATACCATAAGAAACTTAGTTTCTTCCAAGCTCTTCAACTTTTTCTTCATGGAATCAATGACGAAAAAGAAAGTCTTAGAGAGATGGATGCGGCTTTTGTTTCGAAAGAACTTCAAAAAGAAATGGGTATGACTAGTATCAGTTATTCTCAGCTCTCTAGAACTCTCTCAAAAATAGATTCAGAGATTCTTTTAGCCATTTTTAGTCAGCTAGTTAGTCAGGCTAAAAATAAAAGGCCCGTAACGAAACGAAATAGTCTCTACCTAATTGATTCTTCGACGTTTTCACTTAACCAAAACCTTTATCAATGGGCTGATTTTCGTAAAACAAAATCAGGAGTTAAGCTTCACTTAAAACTCTGCTTTATGGATAATGACCATCTTTACCCAGATGAATTTACACTGACTAACGCCGTCGAGCACGATACAAATCAGTTAGAAGTATTGGTTAATCAACCTGAAGCGACTTATGTGTTTGATCGCGGTTACCTTGATTTTGAACGATTAGATACGATGCACTCGCAGGGCTACTTCTTTGTGACAAGAATCAAAAAGAATACAAAAGTTCATGTTTTAGAACCATTAGTAGCTTCCAAGAGTGAGTCCGTTATCAGCGACCAAATGGTCGCATTAGGTGCTCAGAACCATCTAACGTCCAGATTTCGTTTAGTAACCGTTCAAGACAAAAAGGGGAAAACTCTCCAGTTTATTACCAATCGTTTTGACTGCTCCTCTACTGACATTGCAGAAATGTACAAAGCACGTTGGCAAATAGAGCTGTTCTTCAAGCATATTAAACAACATATGACGATTAAAAAGTTTTTTTCGAGAAGTGAAAAAGGGGTTGTCAATCAGCTGATTTTAGCCATGATTGCCAGTTTATTAACCTATTTGATTAAGTTAAAAACAAAAAGTAACCAGTCTGTTTTCCAAATCAAACGATTTTTTCGTTATCTGTTATTTCAACCGGCAGAAGAATGGTTTAATCTTTTGATACCGACTTAGACCCTTAAAGAAAGGGTGTCCGTTGGTAATGGAATCAGTTGAATAAGTAAAATTTTCTGGAAATAGTCATCTTTTGCGTAAGCACTCCCTTTTTTTGCCTTTTTTCAGAAAAACAAGAAATGAGGTCAAATTAAGCTATGTTTATGCAACACTAGTGAATTGAGGAATATTCTTGACGAATGCATAAAAAATTGATATATTAATAGCGGTTATTGGAACACAGCTAAATTTAAAAATAGTTGATTAATTTTTTGTTTAAAATAAACTTGACATAAATCGGTATTATATGTTAATGTTTAAAAGTTGTACGAAAGCAAAAAAACAGATTTTGAATAAATATGTAAAAAAACAACAAAAAATATTCAAAATAAATAGTTGACAAATTTTATTCTAAATGTTATTATTTGGAAGTTGTCAAAACAGGAATGATTGACCTTTGAAAACTGAACAAAGTAAAACAATAAACTGTGAACGGCGGTTCGGCCAAGGGTCGAACCAAAAGAAACAAAGTGAAAGAAATTTCGCTAGCAAGTCATTTTAATGAGCTTCAAGCATCGTTAAAAAGCGAAACAATCCTAACGGGTTGCTTCAACTTTTATGAGAGTTTGATCCTGGCTCAGGACGAACGCTGGCGGCATGCCTAATACATGCAAGTCGAACGCTTCTACTATTGAGTGCTTGCACTCGATAGTAGAGGAGTGGCGGACGGGTGAGTAACACGTGGGTAACCTGCCCATAAGTGGGGGATAACATTCGGAAACGGATGCTAATACCGCATAATTCTGATTGCCGCATGGCAGACAGATGAAAGGTGGCTTCGGCTACCGCTTATGGATGGACCCGCGGCGTATTAGCTAGTTGGTGAGGTAATGGCTCACCAAGGCAATGATACGTAGCCGACCTGAGAGGGTGATCGGCCACACTGGGACTGAGACACGGCCCAGACTCCTACGGGAGGCAGCAGTAGGGAATCTTCCGCAATGGACGAAAGTCTGACGGAGCAATGCCGCGTGAGTGAAGAAGGTTTTCGGATCGTAAAACTCTGTTGTTAGAGAAGAACAAGGATGAGAGTAACTGCTCATCCCCTGACGGTATCTAACCAGAAAGCCATGGCTAACTACGTGCCAGCAGCCGCGGTAATACGTAGATGGCAAGCGTTGTCCGGATTTATTGGGCGTAAAGCGAGCGCAGGCGGTTCTTTAAGTCTGATGTGAAAGACCCCAGCTCAACTGGGGAAGGTCATTGGAAACTGGAGAACTTGAGTGCAGAAGAGGAGAGTGGAATTCCATGTGTAGCGGTGAAATGCGTAGATATATGGAGGAACACCAGTGGCGAAGGCGACTCTCTGGTCTGTAACTGACGCTGAGGCTCGAAAGCGTGGGGAGCAAACAGGATTAGATACCCTGGTAGTCCACGCCGTAAACGATGAGTGCTAAGTGTTGGGGGGTTTCCGCCCCTCAGTGCTGCAGCTAACGCATTAAGCACTCCGCCTGGGGAGTACGGCCGCAAGGCTGAAACTCAAAGGAATTGACGGGGACCCGCACAAGCGGTGGAGCATGTGGTTTAATTCGAAGCAACGCGAAGAACCTTACCAGGTCTTGACATCCTTTGACCACTCTAGAGATAGAGCTTTCCCTTCGGGGACAAAGTGACAGGTGGTGCATGGTTGTCGTCAGCTCGTGTCGTGAGATGTTGGGTTAAGTCCCGCAACGAGCGCAACCCCTATTATTAGTTGCCAGCATTCAGTTGGGCACTCTAGTGAGACTGCCGGTGATAAACCGGAGGAAGGTGGGGATGACGTCAAATCATCATGCCCCTTATGACCTGGGCTACACACGTGCTACAATGGATGGTACAACGAGTCGCAAGATCGCGAGGTCAAGCTAATCTCTTAAAGCCATTCTCAGTTCGGATTGCAGGCTGCAACTCGCCTGCATGAAGCCGGAATCGCTAGTAATCGCGGATCAGAACGCCGCGGTGAATACGTTCCCGGGTCTTGTACACACCGCCCGTCACACCACGAGAGTTTGTAACACCCGAAGTCGGTGAGGTAACCCTTTTGGGAGCCAGCCGCCTAAGGTGGGATAGATAATTGGGGTGAAGTCGTAACAAGGTAGCCGTATCGGAAGGTGCGGCTGGATCACCTCCTTTCTAAGGATATAACGGAACCGTCACAGTTGTTTTACTTTGTTTAGTTTTGAGAGGTTAATAGCCTTTTTTTATTTGAACTCCTTTTTAGGGGGCCTTAGCTCAGCTGGGAGAGCGCCTGCCTTGCACGCAGGAGGTCAGCGGTTCGATCCCGCTAGGCTCCATTGCGATGAAATCGCAAAAGAATAGAATTGTTCTTTGAAAACTGGATAGTGTTTAACATGTAAGAAAAGCAAGAAACTAAGAAAACATCGCGTTTTATTTTTTAATGTATTTCTTCACCCTAGGGTGAATAGAATAGTTAACATGACCATAGGTTAAGTTAATAAGGGCGCACGGTGGATGCCTTGGCACTAGGAGCCGAAGAAGGACGGGACTAACGCCGATATGCTTTGGGGAGCTGTAAGTAAGCTTTGATCCAGAGATTTCCGAATGGGGAAACCCAACACTCTTTATCGGGTGTTACTATTGACTGAATACATAGGTCAATAGAGGTAGACGCAGAGAACTGAAACATCTAAGTACCTGCAGGAAGAGAAAGAAAAATCGATTCCCTGAGTAGCGGCGAGCGAAACGGGAATAGCCCAAACCAGAAAGCTTGCTTTCTGGGGTTGTAGGACTGAACACATAGAGTCATAAATGAACGAAGTAGGAGAAGCGACCTGGAAAGGTCCGCCGAAGAGGGTAAAAGCCCCGTAACTGAAACTTTGTTCACTCTGGTCAGTATCCTGAGTACGGCGGAACACGAGAAATTCCGTCGGAATCCGGGAGGACCATCTCCCAAGGCTAAATACTCCCTAGTGACCGATAGTGAACCAGTACCGTGAGGGAAAGGTGAAAAGAACCCCGGAAGGGGAGTGAAACAGCACCTGAAACCGTGTGCTTACAAGTAGTTAGAGCCCGTTAATGGGTGATAGCGTGCCTTTTGTAGAATGAACCGGCGAGTTACGATCCCATGCGAGGTTAAGTTGATGAGACGGAGCCGTAGCGAAAGCGAGTCTGAATAGGGCGAATGAGTATGTGGTCGTAGACCCGAAACCAAGTGATCTACCCATGTCCAGGTTGAAGGTGCGGTAATACGCACTGGAGGACCGAACCCACGTATGTTGAAAAATGCGGGGATGAGGTGTGGGTAGCGGAGAAATTCCAATCGAACTTGGAGATAGCTGGTTCTCTCCGAAATAGCTTTAGGGCTAGCCTCGGAATTAGAATCATGGAGGTAGAGCAACTGTTTGGACTAGGGGCCCTTCTCGGGTTACCGAATTCAGATAAACTCCGAATGCCATTGATTTATATCCGGGAGTCAGACTACGAGTGATAAGATCCGTAGTCGAGAGGGAAACAGCCCAGACCACCAGCTAAGGTCCCAAAGTTTATGTTAAGTGGAAAAGGATGTGGGGTTGCTTAGACAACTAGGATGTTGGCTCAGAAGCAGCCATCATTTAAAGAGTGCGTAATAGCTCACTAGTCGAGTGACCCTGCGCCGAAAATTTACCGGGGCTAAACATAACACCGAAGCTGTGGATAGAACTTAGGTTCTATGGTAGGAGAGCGTTCTAAGGGCGTCGAAGCTAGACCGTGAGGACTGGTGGAGCGCTTAGAAGTGAGAATGCCGGTATGAGTAGCGAAAGACGGGTGAGAATCCCGTCCACCGAATGACTAAGGTTTCCTGGGGAAGGCTCGTCCTCCCAGGGTTAGTCGGGACCTAAGTCGAGGCCGATAGGCGTAGACGATGGACAACAGGTTGAGATTCCTGTACCAGTTTGTTTTGTTTGAACAATGGAGGGACACAGTAGGCTAAGGAATACGCACTGTTGGATATGTGCGTCCAAGCAACAAGTCTTGAGGTGAGTCAAATGCTTGCCTCTATTAAGGACAAGTTGTGATGGGGAGAGAAATTAAGTATCGAAGTTCCCGATGTCACACTGTCAAGAAAAGCTTCTAGTTAGAAACAATCTGCCCGTACCGCAAACCGACACAGGTAGTCGAGGAGAGAATCCTAAGGTGTGCGAGCGAACTCTCGTTAAGGAACTCGGCAAAATGACCCCGTAACTTCGGGAGAAGGGGTGCTGACCAATTGGTCAGCCGCAGTGAATAGGCCCAAGCAACTGTTTATCAAAAACACAGGTCTCTGCTAAATCGAAAGATGACGTATAGGGGCTGACGCCTGCCCGGTGCTGGAAGGTTAAGAGGATGGGTTAGCTCTCGAGCGAAGCTCAGAATTGAAGCCCCAGTAAACGGCGGCCGTAACTATAACGGTCCTAAGGTAGCGAAATTCCTTGTCGGGTAAGTTCCGACCCGCACGAAAGGCGTAATGATTTGGGCACTGTCTCAACGAGAGACTCGGTGAAATTATAGTACCTGTGAAGATGCAGGTTACCCGCGACAGGACGGAAAGACCCCATGGAGCTTTACTGCAGTTTGATATTGAGTGTTTGTACAGCTTGTACAGGATAGGTAGGAGCCTATGAAGCCAGGACGCTAGTCTTGGTGGAGGCAATGGTGGGATACTACCCTTGCTGTATGACCACTCTAACCCTCAGCCATGATCTGGCTGGGAGACAGTGTCTGACGGGCAGTTTGACTGGGGCGGTCGCCTCCTAAAGTGTAACGGAGGCGCCCAAAGGTTCCCTCAGAATGGTTGGAAATCATTCGTAGAGTGTAAAGGCAGAAGGGAGCTTGACTGCGAGACCTACAAGTCGAGCAGGGACGAAAGTCGGGCTTAGTGATCCGGTGGTTCCGTATGGAAGGGCCATCGCTCAACGGATAAAAGCTACCCTGGGGATAACAGGCTTATCTCCCCCAAGAGTCCACATCGACGGGGAGGTTTGGCACCTCGATGTCGGCTCATCGCATCCTGGGGCTGTAGTCGGTCCCAAGGGTTGGGCTGTTCGCCCATTAAAGCGGTACGCGAGCTGGGTTCAGAACGTCGTGAGACAGTTCGGTCCCTATCCGTCGCGGGCGCAGGAAATTTGAGAGGAGCTGTCCTTAGTACGAGAGGACCGGGATGGACACACCGCTGGTGTACCAGTTGTTCTGCCAAGAGCATCGCTGGGTAGCTATGTGTGGACGGGATAAACGCTGAAAGCATCTAAGCGTGAAGCCCCCCTCAAGATGAGATTTCCCATCACGTAAGTGAGTAAGACCCCTGAGAGATGATCAGGTAGATAGGTTGGAAGTGGAAGTACAGCGATGTATGGAGCGGACCAATACTAATCGGTCGAGGACTTAACCATTTTTAAACGATGAAGAAACGGTTTTATTGTCTTATAGTTAAACACTATCCAGTTTTGAGAGAACAACGTTCTCTTATAACTAAAAGATGTGTGGTGGCGATGGCAAGAAGGTCACACCTGTTCCCATGCCGAACACAGCAGTTAAGCTTCTTAGCGCCGATGGTAGTGAAGGGTTTCCCTTTGTGAGAGTAGGACGCTGCCGCGCATCTTTATTTTTCCGCAATAGCTCAGCTGGTAGAGCGCATGACTGTTAATCATGATGTCGCAGGTTCGAATCCTGCTTGCGGAGTATTTTTTTGCTTATTTATAATTTTTGCCGCTTTAGCTCAGTCGGTAGAGCGCTTCCATGGTAAGGAAGAGGTCGCCGGTTCGAATCCGGCAAGTGGCTTAATTAAAAAAGTCTTAGAGCCAATTTGGTTTCTGAGTCTTTTATTTGTATCTTTTCTCTGTGAATCTGAATTTTAAAAAAACTAGCTTAAATAATCAAGGTAGATCCACCATTGCTAAATAGGATGTCCTAGTAAAATAATTAGTGACTAAATCTAATATTGAATTAATAATAAATAAATTTTAAGATAAAAAATAGTTAATCAGAAAAGTACGCTGGAGAATTTGGTGTTCCTTTCTCTTGAATTTTTTAATAGAAAAGAATAGACTAGTTCTTATATAGGAAGAGAGGTATGCAAAAATGAACTTTGAGAAAACTGAAAATCGATTTTATAAAAACGGTGATGACGGTAAAATGATTGCTGAAGTTACCTATGTTCCTTCAGGAGATGATAAGGTCATCTTAGATCATACTTTTGTTGATCCATCGTTAAGAGGACAGGGAATAGCCGAAGAATTAGTTAATCGTGTGGTTGAAGAAATGCGTAAAGAAAATAAAAAAATTATTCCTTTATGTCCATACGCAAAAACATTGTTTGAAAGAAAGTCTGAAATTTATTCAGATATACAAGTATAGTAAAAAAAAAGTTATAAAATGGAGTCAATCATTTATTCGTGTAAGATATTTTATAATTTTTTAAATCGTATCTAAATAGCTAGTAGGTAAAATACGCTTATTAGCTGTTTTTACGATTAAAAATTAGTCCTATTGGCTACAAAAAATAGCAGGATGATTTTAATAAAATGAAAATAGGATTAAATTATTCGTGAAATTCATTTTTACTCTTTACAGTTGCTTGATTTTTTTATATAATGAGTCTTGTGCTTAAAGTTTAAAGGCCCGTTGGTCAAGTGGTTAAGACACCGCCCTTTCACGGCGGTATCACGGGTTCGAATCCCGTACGGGTCATATTTATAAAGAGATTAGACTATAACGATGTGCCGGCTTAGCTCAGTTGGTAGAGCATCTGAATCGTAATCAGAGGGTCGAGGGTTCAATTCCTTTAGCCGGCATCAATTTCTTTTAAATAATATAAAGTAAGCTTTTTATTCAGGAGGGGTAGCGAAGTGGCTAAACGCGGCGGACTGTAAATCCGCTCCTTCGGGTTCGGCAGTTCGAATCTGCCCCCCTCCACCATTCTTGGGCTATAGCCAAGCGGTAAGGCAAGGGACTTTGACTCCCTTATGCGTTGGTTCGAATCCAGCTAGCCCAGTTACTTTTAAGTAAGAGTATACATAAATAAAGATTAGACATTATCAATCTACTAACGAATTATTTCGCTGTGCTTGACACCGAAGTTATTCGTTTTTTTAATTTTTATACTGATTATTAGTAAAGATAAAAAATGACGTAAGTGAGCAGATAGGCTCACTTACGTCATTTTTTATTTTTTCTATTTATTCACACGCTAAACGATAAATTGCTTCTGCGTAGATGTCCATAGCATTATGAATATCACGTAAAGTCATCTTTTCGTTAGGCATATGGAAAGTAACATCAGAATCAGGGAACACAGCTCCAAAAGCTACGCAGTTTTTCATTGTTCTTGCGAAAGTAGCTCCTCCAGAAGTTAATGCATCACTCTTATCTCCTGTTTTATCAAGGTATACATCTAATAAAGTTGTTACAAGTAAACTATTTTTTGGAACATAAAGTGAAGCAAGATAGTCATATTCTTCATAACTAAGTTGATATTCTGCTGCAGAAGTTGTTAATTGCTCAACAATGGCATCTTTATCAGCCGTTACTGGAATTCTTAAATCTAAGCCAATTGTAGACTCTTTTTCGTTAATAGCTATAGTAGCTAAGTTAACAGTAAGCGGTCCGGAAATATCGTCTTTTATTTCTCCAAAAATAGTTTGCCCTGTTGGATCATTTTTTAATTTTTCAGCAATAAACGCAATAGTCTCATTTTTTGTATGCGGAGAAAGAGCGGTTACTAATCGAGTAATAGCGTTTATTCCATCTGGTGCATCCTTAGAGTGAACAGCTTTTCCTTTAACGATAATCTGTTCCTTTGATAGTTGGTAATCAAAGCCTAGTGATTTTAACTCATTTTCTAATTTTTCATTTAGGTAACCTTGGTAGTTAGCTTCGTCAGGAACAACGTTTAAAGATTTACCACAATTCATACTTAAGTCTGCATCTCCAGGGCCATGTAACTTAACTTGTAATAATCCTTTTTCAGCATAAGTTAATGGGAATTCAGCATCTGGCGCAAATCCCATTGTTGAAGGCTCTTCTAATTCGTTGTATCGATCTAAGCATCTCCACAATGTTTCCTCATCGGTACCAAAAATGAAGCGAACACGTTTTTTAAAGGCAACACCTGAATCAACGACTGCTTTAAAGGCGTAGAGAGCGGCCATAGCAGGTCCCTTATCATCTTGAGACCCTCTTCCATAGATGGCCTCATTCTTTTCAATAGCTGTAAAAGGATCGCTCTCCCATGAGTCTAAATTACCAGGAGGGACGACATCTAAGTGACATAGAATAGCCAGAGATTCCTCGCCATCGCCATAATCTGCATATCCATAATATCCTTCTGGATCTAGATAGGATTTCATTCCTAAATCTTCGCAAATCGTAAGTGTTTTTTCTAAAACAGCTTGGATATCATCACCAAAAGGTGTATCTCCTTGATGGTCTTCTCTTAAATAAGAAGGGTAAGAGATTAATGTTTTGATCGTTTCAACACACGCTGTTTTATGTTCCTCTTGAATAAATGCTTTCATGAAATTCTCCTTTCGTATTTTTAAAAATGATGAATAAATAAAGTGAATTTCTTAACCAACAGCAGCAGCTATCCCGAGTATGATACAAGAAATAACGAAAATGATAGCCATTAGTTTAAACATAAATTTCCACCAAACAGTAATATCAATTCGAGCAATTGCTAAAGCACCCATAACAACCCCTGAAGTAGGAGTAATCAAGTTAACAAAGCCACTAGCAGCTTGGTAAGCAGTGATGACTAAATGTTGAGGTACGTCTGAGAAAGTCCCTAGTGGACCCATGATACCCATTGTCGCAGCTGCTAATCCAGAAGTAGAAGGGATCAGGAAGGACATTGGAATATAGAAGATATAGGTTAAGATAGTAAAAATAATTGGAGACAAACCACTTAGACCTTGTTCTCCCCAATGTAGAATCGTCGCAGTGATCATACCATTGTCCATAACTACTTGTATACCACGAGCGATGGCTACAACTAGTGCAACACTTAGTAAATCTTTTGCTCCATCTATAAAGGATTCAACAATATCTCCTTCAGGCATTCTATAAAATACTCCAATAAGAACGGCCATCAAGAAGAAGAGCATGGTAATCTCTTGGAAATACCAATCGCCTAAAGGAATCATTCTTTCACCGAGTAAAGTACCAATAAATGGTATACCGAGTAGGAAAGAGTTAAGGCTCTCGAAGAAAGTCCAATTTTGACCCAAACTATCACCTAATGAAGTCCAAGGAACTAATGATACAATCATAATAAGAAATGCAAGAGCAAATAAAATCATAACATTACGCTGACGTTTATTCATGGCTTCCTGATCTTCAGATATTTTAAAGAAAGCCATATTTTCTTCTCTTTGATCAGCAACTAGAGAAGCACTAGGATCTTTTTCAACTGACATAGCATAGCGGTAAACATAGAATGTTGCAACAACATACATGACAACGAAGAAAATTAAACGCCAGATGATTCCATCACCGGGACTGATCGATAAAGCCTGAGAAGCAACACCGGTAGCGAAAGGGTTCACTGTTGAAGCAAGAACACCGACTTGCGATCCAACTAAAACAATCGCAACAGCAACCATCGTATCGAATCCAACACCAATCATGACTGGGATAATCAAAGGATAAAACGCTATCGTTTCTTCAGCCATCCCGTAAGTAGAACCACCAATGGCGAAGAGAAGCATTAGGATAGGAATAATCTTTTTTTCTTTACCTTTGTAAGCTTTAACAATAGAAGCAATTCCGGCATCAAGAGCACCTGTTTTTGTGACGACACCTAAAAATCCTCCTAGAACTAAAATAAATAAGGAAATTTCAATAGCACCAGGCGTAGTATCTGTACCCAACATACCTTTTATAGGAGAGATGAAAACATCCCAAATTCCCTGTGGTTGTGAATCAACGGTTTGATAGGTTCCTGATAAAATATTACCAGCGTCATCCACATCGTACGCTCCGGCAGGAATAATCCAAGTTAAGACGGCTATAAAGACAATAATAAGAAATAAAACGGTAAATGATGATGGCATTGAAAATTTCTTTTTAACTTTCTTGTTGTTTTCCAAAATATTCTCCTCCTCTATAATAACAAAAAATAAATAACAAAAAATAAATTCTATATCTATATAAGTTGCTTTCTGTTCTCGGTAGCAATAACCTCCTTTTACATTTAGTTAACGCTTTTAACTCTAATTCAAAAAAATAAAACAAAAAACTAATAATAAAATAGAAAGTGCTTACAACTCGATTATAGAAAAAACTAAAAAATATTTCACAATAAATCATGCATACTAAATGAGAGATAGACCACATTTTTTAAAATAGTTTAAAATAAGCTTGAAATATTTTGTGAGATGCGGTAAAATTTAAAAAGAAGTTTTTATTAGTTCATTCTATTTAATCGATGAGCCAATTGTACCAATTAATAGGAAAAGAAACAAATTTAACAAGTTAAAACTATGTGTGGTGATGATGGCAAGAAGGTCACACCTGTTCCCATGCCGAACACAGCAGTTAAGCTTCCTAGCGCCGATGGTAGTGAAGGGTTTCCCTTTGTGAGAGTAGGACGTTGCCGCGCGTAATAGCTTGTTTTATTAGAGTCATTAGCTCAGTTGGTAGAGCATCTGACTTTTAATCAGAGGGTCGCAGGTTCGAATCCTGCATGACTCATAGTAACTATCGACGGATTGCGTTGATAGTTTTTTGTTTACCAAAAAACAACGTGAAAAGAATGTTTAACTAGGAATCGTTTACATTTAAAAATGAGTGGTTTAGTGAAAAAAGATAGTGTAATATATAGCATGAAGAAACAAAAGGAAAAGAAAAATTATTGGAGATGAAAAAATTGGAAGTTGAAGAATTTGAAACAAGTTCATTAATGGGAACTTTACGGGCAAGTATCCTCAAAAAGGAAAACTTATTCGATAAAAGTAAATCACGTTATTTTATGCGATCAATGCTTGCCTGTTTGTTTCTGACAATTGGAACGGCAGCAGCTGTTTACTTAGGAGAAGCTGTGAATGCAATTGTTCCAGGTGGTGGGAAAATAGCTTACGCGTTAATGTTTACTTGGTCGTTGGTGATGATTGTTTATCTAAATTCTGAATTAGGAACCTCTAACATGATGTACATGACTACTGCAGTTCACCGCAAGATACTGCCGCTAAAAAAAGCCGCAACGATTTTATTTGCCTGTATTTTCTTTAATTTGGTTGGTGGAATACTAGCAAGTTGGTTAATTTCACATACAGGCGCTTTTTTGCACGTCACACAAGATAGTTTTCTAGTAACAACTATTGCAAGTAAGTTACAAAAAGGTCCTTCTCAAGTATTCTTTGAGGGAATCTTTGCTAATCTTATTGTTAATATAGCAGTCTTTACCACGATAAACATGAAAGAAGATACAGCTAGAATATTAGCTATTGTTTTTATTATTTTTATATTTGCATTTCTAGGATTTGAACACGTGATAGCAAACTTTTCTTCTTTCTCATTAGCCTTCTTTACTACTGGTGGACATGTACCAGGAATGACAGTTATAGCCGTTCTTAACAATCTTTTGTTTGCAACATTAGGTAACTTTGTAGGTGGTGGTTTATTATTAGGGCTAAATTATTCTTGGCTGAATAATGGACAATCAAAATACTCTGATTAAATAAAAAAAGCTAGCTAATAAAGACAGCTAACGCATTTTTTAATGCGCTAGCTGTCTTTATTGCTTTAAAATGAAAAGGCAATGGATACAAACTTTGAAGCAAAATATCTTAGGTAATAGCTTAGACATAAAAGAAGTTTTATCCCTGTTTAAGAAAACTCCTTATTTTAAATAATCTAGCTCCTTATATTTCTACGGAGTGTGGTATAATGAAAAAAGAGTGGCAATTTTTAAACGTTATTGGAGGTGTACTTATGTCCATGGATTGGTCACAATTATTTACATGGCGAACATTTATTAATGCAGTTGATATTTTAGTAGTGACCTTTTTTATTTACGAGTTAATTAAAACGCTAAAAGGTACAAAAGCGGTACAATCATTAAAAGGAATTGCCGTTATTATGTTAATCAAAATTGGAAGTTTTTTCTTACAATTACAAACAGTCGAGTGGATTGTTGATTTAGTTATCCAATGGAGTGTACTAGCTGTTATTATTATTTTTCAGCCTGAATTACGAAGAGGATTGGAACATCTTGGGCGTGGGACGTTTTTTAAGAACACAAAAAGAAAAATCAATCCAGCTAAGAAAATGATTCAACAATTAGATCAAGCTGTTCAATATATGGCTAAAAGAAGAATTGGCGCATTAATTTCAATTCAAATGGAAACAGAATTAGATGAATATATTGCGACAGGGATACCATTGGATGCAGATATTTCAGGCGAGTTATTGATTAACATCTTTATTCCTAATACTCCTTTGCATGATGGCGCAGTGATGATAAAAGATTATAAAATAGCAGCGGCAGCAGGGTATTTGCCGTTATCTGAGAGCTCATTAATCCCTAAAGAATTAGGTACTAGACATCGCGCAGCTATTGGTTTAAGTGAAGTTACTGATGCGATTACTATCATTGTTTCTGAGGAAACCGGAGATGTTAGTATTTCTCATCGAGGAGACTTGTTAAGAGAGTTATCTAAGGAAGACTTCATTAAATTTTTAAATAAAGAATTGATTCTTCCAGAAGAAGAAGTCAAAAAAAATCCATTCCAAGAGTTTGTTGATAACTTTAAGAAAGGAGTGTAAAGATGGAAAAACTTTATAATTCTCCTTGGTTCATCAGGTTGACTGCCTTTGCTTTTGCAATTTTATTGTTTACCTATGTAAATTATGAAAACAATAGCAAGGTGCTAACAACAAATCCACTAAATGGTGTTAGCACATCGTCAAGCAAAATCATTGCCAATTTACCCATTGTAGTTGATATTGATCAAGAAAAATATTTTGTTTCAGGTTTTCCAGAAACCGCTTCAATTGAAATTTCAGGTCCGACAAATATTGTCTCTCAAACGACAGCAAGCAAAGCATTTGATATTACTGCTCAAAATCTAGACGATTTGGGTGTTGGAACACACAGGATTAATTTAGTAGCAGAGGGGTTATCCTCCGACTTGAACTATACGATTACTCCAGCAGAGATTACGATTGAAATTAGGGAGAAGCGAGTAGAAACATTTGAAATTGAAGTTATTTTTGATGAAAGTAAACTGGCAACAGGTTATCTAGCAGAAAAGCCCTCTTTAGATTATGATACAGTCGAAGTTTCAGGTGCAGCATCTACAATTGAAAAAATAAATTCCGTACAGACTGTTGTTCCGTTATCTGAAAATACAAATACAAATGTCAAAAAAACGGTATCCGTTAATGCTCTTGATGCAAATGGGAATCAATTAGATGTCGTTATTAATCCAAAAGAAGTGACTGTTAGTATAGAAGTAAATCTCAATAGTAAGCTATTACCAATAAAGTTAATCAAAACAGGAACGCCAGAAATAGACTATGAGTATGAGTTAGGAATTGAAGATGAGAAAAACACATCAATTTCAGTAACTGGAACGCCAGAATCGTTAGGTAATCTCAGTAGCTTTCCACTTGAGATAGATGTTACAGGACTTACCGAGACAGCTACTAAAGAAGTTAGTTTGCCTTTAGCAAAGGGATTATCTAGTATTGAACCGAAAAAAATAAATGTTAGGATTACGGTGAAAAAAAAGGAGAAGCAACAACCTAGTGAAGCAGACTCAACTGAATCATCTAAAGAATCCAGCATGGATAGTGGGAATACAGAATCAACGAGTAGTTCAACCATAGACTCTTCTACTAGTGAAAATGAAGCTGTAAAAGAAAGCAACTCGACTTCTGGAGGAAAACTAGACTCAAGTAGGTAAAAATAATAAACAAGTAATAGAGAGCTACATTCAAGTGACGATTAAAAGAGTGCTTTAAAAATTATGGAAGTTCTTACTTTGAAAAGGGGCATTATGAAATGGGAAAATATTTTGGAACAGATGGAGTTAGAGGGGTAGCTAATTCAGATTTAACACCAGAATTAGCATTTAAATTAGGAAGGTTTGGCGGATATATTCTATGTCAGCATACACAGGGAACGAATCACCCACGCGTGTTAGTTGGAAGAGATACGCGTATTTCTGGTGAGATGTTAGAGTCTGCTTTGATAGCTGGTCTGTTATCTGTTGGTATAGAAGTAATGAAGTTAGGCGTCATTTCAACACCAGGAGTTGCTTATTTAACACGTGTGCAAGGAGCTGCTGCAGGAGTCATGATTTCAGCATCACATAATCCAGCACCTGATAATGGGATTAAATTTTTTGGGTCAGATGGTTTTAAGTTATCAGACTCAACAGAACTTGAAATTGAAGCATTATTGGACCAAGCAGAAGATACATTGCCTCGTCCAAGCGCACAGGGTTTAGGAACAGTCGATGATTATCCAGAAGGTGCATTAAAATACACTCAATTTCTACAACAGACCATTCCTAATGATTTAAGTGGATTACAAATTTGTTTAGATGGAGCAAATGGCTCCGCTAGTCCTTTGATTAATCGGTTATTTGCAGATTTGGAAACAGAATTTGATGTGATTGGTGCTTCTCCTAATGGTCTTAACATCAATGATGGTGTTGGATCAACGCATCCAGAAAGTCTGGCTAAATTTGTTGTTGAGAAAGGTGCAGATGCTGGGCTTGCTTTTGATGGAGATGCCGATCGTGTTATTGCTGTTGATGAATTAGGCAATATCATTGATGGAGATAAAATCATGTATATTTGTGGAAAACATATGTTAGAAAAAGGCCGTCTTAAAAAAGATACAATTGTTTCGACAGTGATGAGTAACTTAGGCTTTCACAAAGCGGTTGAGGCTGCAAATATGACTGCTTTACAGACACAAGTAGGCGATCGTTACGTCGTAGAAGAGATGCGTAAAAATGGCTACAATTTTGGTGGAGAGCAATCAGGCCATATGATTTTTTTAGACTACAATACAACTGGAGACGGTATGCTTTCAGGAATTCAATTGCTAAATGTTATGAAACAAACAGGGAAGAAACTATCAGAATTAGCAGAAGAAGTAGTCACTTACCCACAAAAACTTGTTAACATCCGAGTGAGCGATAAATACGGTGCGATGGAAGTTCCTGCAATAAAAGCAATGATTGAAGAAGTAGAAAAAGAAATGAATGGCGATGGCCGTATTTTAGTTCGTGCAAGCGGAACGGAACCGTTATTACGCGTAATGGCAGAGGCACCAACGCAAGAAAAAGTTGATTTATATGTCGACCGCATTGCTGCTGTTGTCATAGCTGAAATTGGATTAGATTAAATAAAAATACATTAATATACGCAAAGCAAACTAAAAAATGAGGTGGGCGTTTAATCTGCCTCATCTCTTTTTTTGCATCGATTCGCATCTAAAGTTAGAACTACTTAAGAAAAACATTGGAACTACTAAAGGCTAAAGAAAAGTATGCTATACTAGACTGAAATTTAAGACTAGGATAACAAAAAATAAGTGGTACAGAAAGGGTGAAAAACCTTAAATGGATTACAAAACATTAATGGATATTGCCATGTTAGCAGGGAAAATTATGCTAGAAAGCAATGCTGAAACCTATCGTGTAGAAGACACAATGAACCATATCTTACGAACTTCTAATTTTGAGACGACCGAAGCCCTTGCGATAGCTACAGGACTAGTTGCTACGCTAGATGATCCTAGCATTGACGACCCGATTACAATTGTTAAGCGAATTAATTCAATAGCGACGAATTTGAGTAATATCGCTGAAGTAAATACTATTTCGCGTCAACTAACTAGCGGAGAAATTGCTATACCAGAAGCCTATGCTGCTTTACAAAATATTAGAAAAGTACAATACAAGCAAGGCTTCAAAGATATCGCAACGTCTATTTTAGCAGCTTCATTTGCCTTGTTATTAGGTGGAGGAACGTTAGAAATGGTAGCTGCAGGTGTTAACGGAGCCTTGTTAGCGCTAGTGTTAAAAGGAGAAAAACGACTAGGTATGGGTCCATTTGTACGTAATGTTGTATCCTCTGCGGTTATTTCAATTGGTGCAGGTTTAATGCAGCTGTTTCTTTTCCCGACACTCAACATGAATTTAGTTATTACAAGTACAATTATGCCCTTAGTGCCAGGAACAGCTATCACGAATGCGATAAGAGATACATTACAAGGTGATTATACTTCTGGTGGTGCGAAAGCACTAGAAGCCTTTGTAGTTGCTTTATCCATCGCTATAGGTGTAGCTATTGGTTTAGTTATTATTGGAGGTGGACTAGTTTGATTAGTCAGATTTTAGGAGCTTTTTTTGCCGTTGCAGCGGCAACCATTATTTTAGAATCGCCCAAAAAGTTTATTTTACCAGCAGCTTTCGTTGGGGCTTCAGGATGGTTTGTTTACTTACTTTTTCTTAAAGCATTTGGACCCGTCCCAGCTACGTATATTTCCGGTCTAGTTATTTCTACGGAGTCCCATATTTTTTCTCGTATCTTTAAAGTTCCAGTAACTATTTTCTTTTTACCAGGATTTTTCCCATTGTTTCCTGGATCAGGGATGTATTTAGCGGTTTATGAATTTATAAAAGGTCATACAAGTTTAGCCCAAGGACATTTGATCATAACCATTCAAATTGCTGGAATGATTGCTTTAGCTATTTTTACAATTGATACAGTTTTTAAAGTATTAAAGAAAAGCCAGAATTTTAAAAAAAGTAAAGCACAAGCGAGTCAGTGAATGTTTATTGAATTAGGAAAGCTTAGCGATAAAATAAATCTATGATAGAGTAATATAAGAAAAAATAGAGAGAGATATTTCTCTATTTTTTTCTGTTTATCGGATTAAAAGCGTCGGATTAAAAGATGGAGAAAAGGAGGATATTCTCTAAAATGTCAAAACAAAAATATAGGAATAGAACTTTATGGGTATTGTGCTCAATTTTATTGAGTTTCTTGTTGCTTAGTTTTTTATATGAACCTTTATTATCAAAGTTTTTTATCATTCGGGTAGATAAGGCAATAATAAACGGAGAATTAGCTTATCCGCCTTTTTCACCATTAGAAGTCAGACCATTTGGCACGGATATTCTAGGATTTACAATCTTGGCTAAAGTTATTCAAGGATTTAAATATACTTTTTTTATTGGCCTATTCTTAAGTGTGTTTCAAATTTTAATAAGCTTGTTTTTAAGTACCTTAACTATTTATAAATTAGGAAAAACTTTACTGATGCCAATTGTATCCTATTTCGATAAGCTGTTTGCATTAATTCCAAAACCGTTTTTGTTGTTGTTGTTAATCGGACCTTATTACCATACGTTACTATTTAGTGCAGACAACGTTCAACCAGCCGTGAATTTAACATTCTTGTTGATTCAACTACTTATTCTATTTCTTGTTGGTTTACCTAGTTTGGTTAAACTCTATCATGATGAATTGACCTATCTTTTGAAGCAAGATTTTGCTGATGCTAGTCAAAGTTTGGGCCGTTCTAAGTTTAGGTTGGTTCGGTATTCTTTTAAGCCACAATTGAAGGAACTTACATTGAATTTGCTAGTTAAAATTTTAACGCAAAACTTATCTTTATTTATTTACTTAGCCTATTTTAAGTTATATTTAGAGGGTTCTCTGGTTATGAAGTTAGACGTAAGTACTCAATATACCGTAACATTATCTAACGAATGAAGTGGACTGATAGGCCAGAATATTAACCGTCTAGTTAGTACTCCTTGGACGGTATTGATTCCACTTATGTTTTATAGTGGTTTGATACTTTTACTTAATGCAATCAAAAGAGCTTTAGGGGGAGGAATGAAAAATCAACGTCTTTATTAGAACTATAAAACAATTTGTTTCATTTATTCTGGTGTTATTAGGAATTATTTTATTGGTTTGTCTGAGTTATTCATTGCCACTGAGTATGAGGGGTAATGATTTATTGTGGAACACCTCTATAGAAACAATGGAACAATTGTTTACATATGCGAACTTTTTAGATTTATCCACAACTTATCAACAGATCAACGGCAGTTATACATTTGAAATAATAGGTATGAGCCTAAGTATAACACTATTCTTATTGGTTTTTTATACTTACTTCTTTCCAAAATTTAAAAATAGAACTATCAAAAAAATGATAGATTATTTAGAAGATAGTGAGAGCTTACCTGTTGTTGGGGTTGTCCTTTCTATCCATTGGTTTAGCGTGATGATTTATAAGGCAACGTCTATTTATCTGTTTAAAACAGTAGGAACACCTAGAGAACCTGCAGTCGTAGTGCCATTATTTATTGTAAGTATTTATCCACTTATTTTTTTAATCAAATACATGACACCCTATATTAAAGATAGTTATCAATCTAATTATTTTATTTTCGCGCAATCACTTGGCTACTCTAAGTTTAAACTCTTTTTTTCTTATGTTATTCCTAATTTATTTCCATTTTTAGAAAGAATTATAAAATTTATCTATTTAGAGATGATTACTGTGATGCTTTTTATTGAAATTCAGTTTAATACTGGCGGATTGTTAACAGGACTCAGAAATACGCAAATAATGCCTGCTGAATTTAAGCCACAATTAATGGTTATTAATTTTCTGTTTTTATTGTTATTACCTTACTTAATTATGAGTATTCTATTCAAATTGATTCATGTATTTGTCGTATCGAAGATCAGTAAATGAAAGAAATGAAAGATTATTTTCTTTAAAAAAGAGTTGCTTTGCAGTATCATGGACTAAGCTAGTTACTTATTAAAAATCAGGAGGATAATGATGAACCCAAAATATAGTAATTTATTTGAACCGTTTACTTTTCCATCAGGTGTAACGATTGATAACCGTATCGTAATGGCACCAATGACGACTAATTCAGCTTTTGAAAATGGAATGATAACGACAGATGAACACAATTATTACAAACGTAGAGCGACTGGTATTGGTGTAGTGATCACTTCTTGTGCGCAAGTGATGGAAAACGGAAAGTTTGCAGGGTCATTTAGTGCAGCATCCGATAACCGTATTGAAAGTTTGTCAAAATTAGCAAAGACTATTCAACATACTGGTTCTAAAGCAATTTTACAAATTTTTCATGCGGGACGAATGGGAACGAGTACTACGTTAAGAGGAGAACAACCGGTCAGTGCAAGCGCAATACCAGCACTAAGAGAGACTGCAGAAGTGCCAAGAGCGTTATCTGATGAACAAGTCCATGATTTAGTGAAAGCATTTGGACAAGCAACGAGAAGAGCCATTCAAGCTGGTTTTGATGGTGTTGAACTACATGGTGCAAATACTTACTTAATTCAACAATTTTTTTCTCCCCATTCAAATCGCAGAGAAGACCATTGGGGTGGAACGCTTGAAAAACGGATGAATTTTCCACTTGCAGTAGTAGAAGCAGCAAAAGAAGCTATTCAAACATATGCAGATAAGCCTTTTATTCTAGGTTATCGTATTTCACCTGAAGAGATGGAAGAGCCGGGTATCACATTAGAGGATACATTCCAATTGTTAACCAAGCTAAAAGATCAAAACTTAGATTATATCCATGTTTCGGTTGGGAGTATGATGCAACAGTCTACGCGAGAGAAAGCGCTAGGAAAACCCGTTATTCAACTGATCCAAGAAAAAATAGGGCTAGAGGTACCCATTATAGGAGTAGGACTAATTCAAACACCGAGTGATGCCGTAGAGGCGTTAGAGTTGGGGATACCTTTGGTTGCTATTGGCCGTGAATTAATTGTTGAGCCTGATTGGATCAAGAAAGTTAAAGAAGGAAAAGAACAAGCAATTCGAGTAGAAATTGATCCTCAAAATAGAACTGATTTAATGATTCCAGACGAAATGTGGGAGTATATATCAAGTAAACCCGGTTGGATTCCGATAGCTAAAAAATAAATTAGGAGGCGACAGTGTTTGATTAAACCGACTGCTTTAAAAAAAGGCGATTGCGTTGCTGTTTTAAGTCTTTCTAGCGGTATATTGGGGGAAGATTTTTGCTCTCATCAATTAGAGCTTGGAAAAAAACGGTTAAAATCTATGGGTCTTAAACCAGTTTTCATGCCTAATACTCTCAAAGGCTTAGACTATTTAAAAAATCATCCTGAAGCTAGAGCACAAGACTTAAAAGACGCCTTTAAAGACTCAACGATTAAAGGAATTTTTTGCGCGATAGGAGGTGACGATACTTACCGTATAGTTCCTTATTTACTTGAAGATAAAGAATTTATTCGAAATGTACAAAAGAATCCTAAATTATTTACAGGGTTTTCTGATACAACAATCAATCATTTACTATTTTATCAATTAGGAATGACATCGTTTTATGGACCTAACTTCATTAATGACCTAGCTGAACTAGCAGACAATTTGCTTCCTTATACTGAAGATACGATACATTCTTATTTTGAGGGTTTTGAACAAAAAGAGCTTGTTTCAAGTGACTATTGGTATGAAGAGCGAAGAGATTTTTCCAAACAAACAATTGGGACTCATCGAGTTCAACATCTAGAAAAAAGGGGATACGAAATTTTACAAGGAACAGGCTCTTTCTCAGGAACATTACTAGGAGGTTGTTTAGAAAGTTTATCAGATTTGTTGTCAAGTGAAAGATATTCAGATAAAGGTTTGATAAATCAACAGTATTCCTTGTATCCTTCCTTAGAGCAATGGAAAGATAAAATTTTATTTCTTGAGACAAGTGAAGAAAAGCCAACTCCAAAACAATTAGAGCAGTTGCTACTGACTTTAAAACGTACAGGAATATTTTCTGTTATTAATGGCGTGTTAGTTGGTAAGCCACAAGATGAACAGTATTATGAGGAGTACAAAGAAATTTATAAAAAGATTATAAATCATCAGTCATTGCCAATTTTGTATAATGTTAATTTTGGGCATGCTTATCCACGTTGTGCTTTACCTTATGGTATTAGAGCAACAGTTGAAATGGTGTCTAAAAAAATTATTTTTGATGAATCTTACTTTCAATCAAATACTACTAACGAATAGACTGAAAAGGATTGAGACGTTTGTCTCAATCCTTTTTTGTTCGCCCAGCATGGGCAAACTCTAACAGGTGAAAGTCCTGAGTGCGACCGATTAGCGGTAAGCATATAGCTAAAAGCAAGGGTGTTCACCGTGAGGTGGAATCTGAAGGAAGCTCGAGGCAAATCTCTGGTCTGACGAACAGAAATCATATAGGAGGCAGTGCACGAGGATAAGGTTGCAAAAGAAGCTGAAGTCCAATAGCTAATGTATCAATCGTGTGATGTAGATATGGCAGATAGATGGAGAGAAAGAGTTCGCACCTTAACTGGGGAGGTCTTCTGTTCTTATTTCAAAAACTTGTAGTGATACAAGCCTGAGACAGGAGAAGTCAGCAGAAGCCGTAGTAGTGAAGACAGCTAGTGAAAGTTAGACAGAGCGAAGGGCTGAACCGTTTTATCGTTATGGAAATCAATATTGGAAGAGGAAATAGACCGCTGGTCAAAAGACGAGAAAGTGGATACCGACTTCACGAGAAGGAAAGGAAATAACAAACATGTATGAAAGGAAAATCCTTGAGCGTATCTTAGATAAAGAGAATTTGACTGTAGCATTCGAACAAGTAAGACGAAATAAAGGTGTCGCAGGTGTGGATGGCATGACAATTGATGAGCTAGGAATATATTTTCTTCAAAACAAAGAAGAAGTTATGGCTCAGATTCGTCAAAGAAACTACCAAACCTCACCCGTTCTTCGAGTGGAGATTCCTAAACCAAATGGTGGTGTTCGTTTACTAGGAATCCCGACAGTTGAAGACCGTATGATTCAACAAGCCATTGCACAAGTATTGACTCCCTTATTCGATAAAGGTTTTAGTAACTATAGTTACGGTTTTCGACCAAACCGGCAAGCTGAAATGGCGATTAATCAGCCGTTAGTGTACTTCAATGAAGGATATGACTGGATTGTTGATATCGATCTAGAACGTTTCTTTGATACGGTGCAACATGACCGATTGATGAATTTAGTCTCTAGAACAATCTCCGATGGAGATGTAATTTCGCTGATTCGTAAATTTCTTGTCAGTGGAGTACAAGTTAATGGGATTATTCAAGATACTAGCATTGGAACTCCGCAAGGAGGGAACCTTTCACCGCTATTGAGCAATATCATACTTAATGAACTTGATAAGGAACTGGAAAAACGAAACCTCCGTTTCGTTCGTTACGCTGATGATTGTATCATTATGGTTAAGAGTGAAATGTCAGCGAGGAGAGTGATGCGTTACGTTACAAAATTTATCGAAGAAAAGTTAGGATTGATTGTCAATAGTACAAAATCTAAGATTACGAAGCCAAATAATCCAGAAATGAAATTTTTAGGATTCGGTTTTTACCGAGATTTTAATAAGAAAACCTATCAAGCGAAACCACATAAAATCTCAGTAGAAAACTTTCGATATAAACTTAAAGTACTTACACGTAAGAATTGGAGTATTGATACGAAATATCAAGTGGAACGACTGAATCAAGTGATTCGAGGGTGGATAAACTACTATAAAATAGGTTCAATGAAAAGCATTTTAAAGAAAATTGACTCTCATTTGAGAGTCCGTCTTAGAATGTGTATTTGGCATAAATGGAAAACAGCTAAGAATCGGCGAAAGAACTTAATAAAATTAGGGATGGACAAATACAGTGCCTATAAAAATAGTCACACTAGTAAGGGTGTCGTACGTATTGCCTATTCTTGGATTTTAACAACGACTATCACAAACAAGAGACTTGCCCAATTTGGCTTAGTCTCTTGTGTAGAGCATTACAATAAAATACATGTTTAGTATAAAATGGAACCGCCGTATACCGAACGGTACGTACGGTGGTGTGAGAGGTCGGAGCCGTGAGGCTCCTCCTACTCGATTATTGGCTTGAATCAGGTAGAGAATTCACTTGACAAGAATTGATTACAGTTGTAAACTTAATACAAGATTACAAACGTAGATGAAAAGAGGAGTAGCTATGACAGCTAAATTAAAACTAGCCATTACCGATGCAGAGTGGGAAATTATGCGGGTCATTTGGACAGCAAAATCTGCTTCAAGCAAAGAAATTATAAGCGTTTTACAAGATAAAATGGGTTGGAAACCAACAACAATTAAGACACTAATAGGCCGGTTAGTTGAAAAAAATCTATTAGCAACACAAGCAGTAGGCAATAAGTTCATTTATACACCTACTGTTACGGAAGAAGAAAGTGTGAAAAAAGTAACACTAGATGTATTTTCTCATATTTGTAATAAAAAAATTGGGAAAACAATAGTAAATATATTAGCAGAGGCAACATTGAGCCATGATGATATTTTATTATTGACAGAAGTTTTAGAACAGAAAAAGAAACAAGCTGTAAATGAGATAGCATGTAATTGCACTAAAGGTCAATGTGATTGCTGCAAGGAATAGAAGTCGAATCGAGGAGGAAAAAGAATGAAGAATAAAACATTTACGATTGAGGGCATGCATTGTGCATCTTGTGCGCAAACAATAGAAAAGGCCGTTAAAAAATTACCTGGTGTTCAAAATTCGACAGTCAATTTAGCAACTGAAAAGTTAACTGTTGATTACGATCAATCAAAAATAACGGATAAAGATATTTTATCTGCTGTAGCAGATGCTGGGTATCAAGCGAATAGTTTGGACGTTCAGAAATCATTTGTTATAGAAGGAATGACTTGTGCCTCTTGCGCGCAAACGGTGGAAAAGGCAGTTGGAAAGCAATTAGGAGTTTCAACAGCTAACGTAAATTTAGCAACCGAAAAATTACACGTTCAATACGATCCAAAAATTGTATCAGTGGCAGATATTATCAAAACAGTCAGTGATACGGGGTATAAAGCAAGTGAAGAAGTAGATGCGGCAATGAAATCTGAAGAAGAGCAAGATAAAAAAGCTCGTTACATTAGTAGTCTTTGGAAACGATTCTGGATTTCGGCTCTATTTACAGTCCCTTTATTGTATATTTCTATGGGCCATATGTTAGGAGCTCCACTACCCGAGTTTCTAAATCCAGCAATAAATCCAGTTATATTCGTCATTACTCAACTTGTTTTGACTATTCCAGTTGTAATTTTAGGCAGGAATTTTTTTACTATTGGATTTAAAGCTTTATTTAAAGGGCATCCGAATATGGATTCACTAGTAGCTCTTGGAACTAGTGCAGCTTTTATTTTTAGTTTAGGAGCAACTATCGCTGTCTTTTTAGGTAATACGACTTATGCGATGGAATTGTATTACGAATCAGCTGCCGTTATTTTAACCTTGATTACACTTGGAAAATACGTTGAGGCTTTATCAATGGGGAAAACGTCTGAGGCGATTAAAAAATTGATGGGGCTAGCACCTAAAACTGCCCGGGTTATGAGAGATGGGAAAGAAATTGAATTAGCTATTGAAGAAGTTCAAGTTGGAGACAATTTAGTTGTTAAGCCTGGTGAGAAAATGCCAGTTGATGGAATAATTATAGAAGGAATGACTTCAGTTGATGAAGCAATGTTGACTGGAGAAAGTATGCCTATTGAAAAAACTATTGGAGATACAATTATTTCTGGTAGCATGAATCAAAACGGAACGATTCAATACAAAGCAACAAAGGTTGGTAAAGATACGACTTTATCACAGATTATTAAATTAGTAGAAGATGCACAAGGATCAAAAGCACCGATTGCTAAATTAGCTGATACGATTTCTGGGTATTTTGTTCCTATTGTTATTGCGTTAGCTTTGATAGCTGGTTTGAGCTGGTATGTTTCAGGACAATCAGGTGTTTTTGTGTTAACGATTGTCATTTCAGTATTGATTATCGCATGTCCGTGTGCATTGGGCTTAGCAACACCAACAGCGATTATGGTTGGGACTGGAAAAGGCGCAGAGCATGGAGTATTAATTAAAAGTGGTGTTGCTCTAGAGACCACTCACCAAGTCGAAACAGTTATATTTGATAAAACAGGAACGATTACACAAGGAAAACCAAAAGTAACCGATATTGTTACAAGTGCTGATTTTTCAAAAGAAAAGTTACTGCTATTAGCAGCATCTGCTGAAAAAGGTTCAGAGCACCCACTAGGAGCGGCTATTGTTCTTGAGGCAGAAACTAAAAAAGTAACATTAGCAAAAATGCATGAATTTAATGCTATTCCTGGTCATGGGATAGAAGGAATGATAGATGGGCAAAGAATCTTATTAGGCAATAAAAAATTGATGGATGAGCGTGCTATTTCATTAGGAACCTTAGCAACGACTTCTGACTCGTTAGCAAGTGAAGGCAAAACGCCAATGTATATTGCGGTTGATGGTCAATTAGCAGGAATTATTGCAGTTGCAGATACTATTAAAGAAAGTAGTGTTAAAGCGATTGAGCGATTAAATCAAATGGGACTGGAAGTTGTGATGATCACTGGCGATAATAAACGAACAGCCCAAGCGATTGCGAAACAAGTAGGGATCGAACGGGTATTAAGTGAAGTTTTACCAGAAGAAAAAGCAAACGAAGTAAAAATGCTTCAGTCTGAAGGAAAAAAAGTTGCGATGGTAGGAGACGGTATTAATGATGCTCCTGCTTTAGCACAAGCAGATATTGGAATTGCGATTGGTTCAGGAACAGATATTGCAATTGAATCTGCGGATATTGTTTTAATGAGAAGTGATTTAATGGATGTACCAACAGCTATTGAATTGAGTAAAGCAACGATTAAAAATATAAAAGAAAACTTATTTTGGGCTTTTGCATACAACATACTGGGTATTCCTGTAGCAATGGGTGTTCTTTATCTCTTAGGAGGACCGTTATTAAATCCTATGCTTGCTGGAGCAGCAATGAGTTTTAGTTCTGTATCAGTTTTGTTAAATGCTTTAAGATTAAAGCGATTTAAGCCAAAATTAATCTAAAAATGAAAATCTAAAAACGACTCTTTTTTTAAAAGAAGGGAGTCGTTTTTTGATTTTTTAAAGGGTTAAATAAGTGAAAAGTAGGACTTAATTAATGCAAATAAGTGGGCATGTTTTCTTTTTGTAGTGTATGGTAGCAGTATACTAAAGAGTCGATAAGAGTTTAATTAAAAAGTTCATAATAAAATAATAAGAACGCTTTAAAGAGTGAAAATAAAAAAGGGGACGATACAGATGGTTTGGATAAAGAACGTTTGTTTAGAGACAGGTTACAAAGAAGTTAGTTTCAATAAGTTTGTTACCACTACAGAGGTATTTGCATTAGAAGTAGAAAATGGAGAATTTAAGAAGATTTCTAAAAAAATTCCCGAAAATCAAACAGATATTATTGATGCAAAAGGATATTTAGCTTTGCCGTCTTTACAAGACAATCATATTCATTTAGATAAAGGCCACTTTGGTGGAGAATGGCAAGCTGTTGTACCAGCCTCTGGAGTAGCAGAGCGAATTCAAGAAGAAAAAGAATTTTTAAGAGATTTTCTTTCTGGAACACCAAAAAAAGCGCAAGCATTAATTGATTTAATTTGTGGCAACGGTGCTACTTTTTTAAGGGTTCAAACAAACATCGATTCAGTTATAGGATTAGATAATTTAGAATGTGTCAAAGAAGTTTTAGAAAAGAATAAGCACCGTTTGGACTATGAAATAGTTGCTTTCCCACAACATGGGACACTGATTACCCAAGATCAAGGTCTTTTGAGGAGTGCTTTAACTAGCGATAGCAACTTGATTTTAGGCGGGTTAGATCCAGCAACAATTGACGTAGATATAGAAAAATCACTCCACACAACTTTTAAACTAGCTGGTCATTATCATCGAGAAGTCGATTTTCATTTACATGACCGAGGAACATTAGGATTATTTGAGATTAATCGAATCATAGATTATACCCAAAAATATCATTTAGAAGGCATGGTACAAATTAGTCATGCACTTGCTTTGGCAGATACAGATGAGGTAACTATTAAAAAAATTGCAAAGCGATTAGCTGAATTGGATATTGGAATCAATACAACGATTCCGATTGATACAACGGTCTTGCCTGTTTTCTTACTTCAAAAGAATGGAGTGAAGGTACGAGTAGTAAATGATAATATCAATGATCACTGGAGTCCATTTGGAACTGGAGATTTAATTGAAAGGGTAAGCCGTGCTGCGGAGGTCTTTTCGATGAAAGATGAAAAGTCACTCTCGCAAGCTTACTCGTTAGTTTCTAATGGAGTAACGCCATTAGATGCGAGCGGTATGAAAAGATGGCCCAAAGTAGGAGATAAAGCGAATGTTTTATTTACAAAAGCAGTAAGTGCGGCTCATTTAGTTGCTCGTGTTTGCCCAGAAAGAGTGGTTATGTTCAAAGGAGAGCTTGTTTCAGGAAAGTTTAATTAAGTACGATTAAAAGAACTAAATCCTGTCTATTTAATTTGTACTACTAGAGTACGAATAGAATAGACAGGATAATTTTTTGATTTTTATGACCATTAAAAATGAGATAAGAAATTTTATCCATTTACGATTGAGAGCGGGCTACTTTCCCTCGTAGACGTAAGCCGATAACCACAGCGAGGATGGCTTTGACAATATCTCCTGGAATAAAGACAATCAGTCCCATTTGCAAAATTTGGACGATGGAGAAATTTCCTCCTAAGTAACTATTTAAAATAACTGTCATGTAGGGTAAACCAATTGAATAGATAACGACAGAACCGATGAAAACAGCTAGTGTGGTTAGTTTAATAGTAAAACCGTATCTTTCTATAATAAAGGCAATAACGTAAGCACCAGCTGCGAATCCAAAAATAAATCCAAAACTAGGGCTAAGTAAGGCTTGAAATCCGCCTATTAGTAAAGCTAAAAGGAGATGGATTCCTTGAGAGATTAAGGCGTTTCTTTTAGATAAAAGTAAGCCAGTTAATAAAACAACTAACGTCTGTATCGTTAACGGAATAGGTCCAAGCGGGATAGTGAGAAATCCGCTTATTAAAGTTAATGCAGCCATGATGCTACAATAAGTGATATCTCGTGTGCTTAATTTCATATTAGTGTACTCCTTTTTAATTAAATGGACGTTGAATCGTAATTTCACCATAAGATAATGTTTGGTGCTGACCATCTTGCATTCTTACAACTAATCCGCCTTGTTGATCAATATCAACTGGAATAGCATCAAATTCTTGTTTGCCCTGTTTAAAATGAATGATTTTTCCAAAGACGAAACAACGTTCTTTGTAATCTTTTAGAAAATTTCTTTTCCCAATAGCTTGATAAATTTGATAGAATTGAGTGATTATTTCTGCAATGAGTTCATTGCGTGTTAGTTTGCCGGTATTCTTAGATAATAAACTACCGGCAATAGATTCTAATTCTGTCGGAAAGTCTTCAATGGGTGTTCGAAAGTTTAATCCTATTCCTAGGATAATCGTATCAATTGTACCGTTTTCAAAATTAGTCACGGCTTCGGTTAGGATACCGGCAATTTTATAGTCACCCAAGTAAATATCGTTTACCCATTTAATTTTAGGTTTTTTGTCTGTTAATTTTTCAATAGCTAAACAAACTGCAACGGCTGCTGCTGTTGTAACTAATGTTGCATCTGTAGTCGTCAGATTTGGCTTTAAAATTAAACTCATATAGATGCCTGTTTTAGCGGGTGAATAAAAGAATCGACCCAAGCGTCCTTTGCCTTTTAGTTGTTCTTCAGAAAGAACAATACTAGGTTTTGAGGGGTGCTCAATAGCGATTTTTTTCGCTTCTTGATTGGTTGATTCAATAGCTTTGAAGAGATAAAAAGGCTGGTTTTTTAATTCAGAAGCGAGTAGTGGTCGAATAGCTTCACTTGATAATAAATCAGATTCTACAGGAAGACAATAGCCTTTATTTGTCGTTGCTTCAATAAGGTAGCCTTCTTTTCGTAAAGTAGAAACAGCCTTCCAGATAGAAGTACGCGAAACGTTTATACGATCAGCTAGTTCTTGACCAGAAATAGTTTGTCCTTTTTGTTGTTCTAAGATTGTCAATAATTGATTTTTTGTTGACATGTCATCACCTCATTGCTGAGTCTAAATAAATTCCGAGCAATTGTCAACTGTTTTTTTATTTAAGGTAACAATGAGTGTTTTTCAAAAGACAATTAAATGATGAAAGATAAAGGAGAAGGTAGTTATGGTTAAAGAAACGAAACAGATCTACTATGGGAAATTATCCAATCAAAAGTGGCCACTTTATATTGCTACAACAGAGAAAGGAATCTGTTTTGTGGGCTCTTTAAATGGCGGGGAAACAGAATTAAATGAGTGGCTAAAAAAAATAGATTCTACTAGTGTAGCGAAAAACGATCTGGATAAAATAGCTTATTGTGCCGAACAATTAGAAGAATACTTCAAGGGTGAAAGAACAAATTTTAATTTACAAGTAGATGTAAGAGGAACGCTCTTTCAAGAAAAAGTCTGGGCAGAACTAATGAAAATTCCTTATGGAGGAAAGTTAACTTACGGGGAATTAGCAGAAAAAATGGGCAACCCTCGTTCCTCTCGAGCTGTAGGGACAGCTATTGGGAAAAATCCTTTATTAATTATTGTTCCTTGTCATCGAGTTGTTCACAAAAACGGCCAGTTATCAAGTTATCGTGGCCCAATAAATATGAAAGCTGAATTATTAGCGTTAGAGAAATTAAAATAAAAAAAGACTGTTATAAAGTTATTTTTCTGTAATTTTTAATTGTTTCCTAAAAACAAGTTGCAATAATATTAAAAATAGGGTATCCTTTAAAACGTAACATTTACGTTTTGTAACCAGAAGATGATAGCTATCATCTTAAAAAAATAGGAGTTGAAGTAACTTATGAAGAAGAATATACGATTAGTTGTACCAGTATTAGGAGTAATGTTTTTACTCTTATTAAGTGCTTGTGGAAACACAGATTCTAAAGTAAAAAAAAATAGCGAAGAAGGAAAAACATTAAAAATTGTAACAACTTTTTACCCAATGTATGACTTCACAAAAAATATTGTGCAAGATAATGCGGAAATTTCGATGTTAATTCCAGCAGGAACAGAGTCACATGGTTTCGAGCCTAGTGCAAAAGTTGTTGCTTCTATTCAAGATGCAGATGTTTTTATTTATAATAGTGATGAAATGGAAACTTGGGTACCTAGTACACTCGAAGCGATTGATACGACTAAAGTAACAGTCATAAATGCAAGTGAAGGAATAGAATTTATAGAAAAAACAAAAATTGAAGAGCATGCTGAAGAAGGACACGAACATGCTGAAGAAGGACACGAGCATGCTGAAGAAGGACACGAACATGCTATTGATCCTCACGTTTGGTTGAATCCAGTATTAGCTCAAGCGGAAGTAAAAAATATTCAAATGGGATTAGCAAAAGCAGATAAAGAGAATGCTGCACTTTACCAAAAGAATGCTGAAAAATACAATCAAGAATTAGAAGAGTTAGATCAAGAGTTTAAAGCAGCATTTGAAAATGCTGAAAATAGAACGTTCGTTACACAACATGCAGCATTTGCTTATTTAGCCAAACAGTACAACTTAACTCAAGTTTCAATATCAGGTCTGTCTTCTGAAACAGAACCAAGTCCAGCTAAACTAGCTGAATTATCGAACTACGCCAAAAAAAATAATGTTCGCTACATTTATTTTGAAAATAATGCTTCTTCAAAAATAGCAGAGACGCTAGCAGCAGAAGCGGATATAGAATTAGCTGTTTTAGATCCAATAGAAGGAGTTTCACAAAAAGAACAAGATGCTGGAGTTGACTATATCCAAGTGATGAAAAATAATCTTGAGTCATTGAAAAAAAGTATACAATAAGAAAAGTAAATAGACCACTAGAAGGTAGTTTTTAATTAACTTCTAGTGGTCTATTTATTTAGGTAGATTTCAACTAGACAATTTTTAAAACTGATTTACGAAGTTAGATTAATTTCTTTTGTTATTATTTATTCATAAGATTACTCCTTGTCATAAAAAAACTTTTTAGATAGATTATTCTGGAAAACTTAATTCGATAGTCTATTCATACACCATAACCCAATGCTTTTCTTTTAGTTTACCTTCTTCAACAACTTTTTCCCAACCATTCTTTTCGTAAAAATCCATCGCTTTCTGATTTTTAGAAACACATTTTAATTTTGATGCTTAGTCATTCGTTGTATAGAGGCATGAACGAGCTGACGGCCAATATCTTTACCTGAAACATCAGGGAGGACAAATAAATTATGTATAAAATTATCTGGTGAATCTAAAGAAGTAAAACCAAGAATTTTATCATTATCTTCTTCTACAATATTAAATCCTTCTGTAGTATGCTTATCAAAATCTTCTAGACTCATTAGCACTATATTTGTCTAGTAAAAATTTTTACGTCTTGACTCTAAGTATAGATGACTTAAAGCGGGATAGTCTAAATCACTTGCTATTCTAATTTCTATATTGTACTCTCCTATTCTTTTATAAGGATACATAAAATCGGATGAAGTTATGTACCCAGAATCCTGTTAGGACAAAATTCTTTATTTACTTTTTTATCTTGACTAAGGGTTACAATCATCGTTGATTATTATTTCCTTTTTATTTGTTACAATCAACCTAAACTTTTATACTTCATAAAACGGAGTAAATACCAGTTAGAATCTAGCATAGTTTATTATGTCAAAATAAATTTTGGATAGACTCTACGATGCAAGCATCTACTTTCCTTTTGTATTTCCCGTCCTTTAGGCTTATAAAAAGCGTCATGAACAGGACAAAAATACCGGAGTGACTGCCTATTTTTTTCGAGTAGAATAAAAATTCTTATCTACCTTTTTTTATGGACTCTCTTTTTTAAAAGACTAGAGATACTAATTATGAGATTAGGCATAAATGCATTATTCATATAGCTCACAAGAATTTGGAAATAGTATATCTTTTTATTTAAATCAAAGGTATAGTTATTTTAAATTTCAATGGAGGTGTCATTTCTGAAAAAAAGACTATCTTTACTCCTATCAGTAATAGTTATCTTTTTATTAGCAAATTTCTTTATAAGTAAATCGAATCAGGTTAAAATTCTTAGTTCAGCGATTTTTTCAGGGACTACGTATGTTTTAACGAGTAAACCTTATAAAGAATCTTTATAAGTGGATAAGAGTTATCTTGTTTAAAAAAAGTGACTCGATACAGTTGTCCCGAAAATGACTTAGAATCTAACCATCTAAAAGTAGGAACTGAAATTTATTTACCAAAAGAATTAAAGGAGTTTATTATTAGTTATAAAAAAGATGATAGCTTATATGTTGCAAGAGAAAATTTGATACTGAATGAATAACTGGATTTTAAAATATCAGCCTGTTATAGTATAGGAATATAAAATAAAAGTTTTAAAACATTATTAAAACATAAATGTTTATGATGAACGAAAAAAGGAGCATGGATGATGAGCCAAGAAGAAGTCGTGCAGTCGCTGTTTCAAAACAGGATAGCTATCCTAGCAACGATGCACAAAAAAGAAGAAGTCATTTCACCTCTATTGGAGAAAGAGCTGGGGATTAAAACTATAGTACCAGAAGGGTTTGATTCGGATAAATTTGGTACGTTTACTGGCGATGTCGAACGAACGGGAGATCAGTTTGAAGCGGCACGACGCAAAGCTGAAGGCGCTATGGCGTTATACAGCGGGACCTTGGCTATCGCCAGTGAAGGAACATTTGGTCCTCATCCTTTTGTGCCTTTTATTCCTTTTAACCGTGAAATTGTAATGTTAATTGATAAAGAGAATGGTATTGAAATCAGTGGGATTGCAATGACTACTGAAACTGATTTCAAACAAAAGGTAGTAAAAAGTTTCACTGAAGCCTACGAATTTTCTCTATCCGCTGGTTTTCCCAAAACAGGTATAGTAGTAAAATTAAGTGAGCATTCAAAGGATTTAGGCGAAATGATCAAAGGAATTACAATAAAAGAAGACTTGGAAAAGGCAGTTGCATATGCTTTAGAGAAATCAATTAATAATGAAATTTTCATAGCAACAGATATGAGAGCGTCATACAATCCAAAGCGTATGAAAAATATCGAGGCTGCGACCAGAGATCTTTTAAAAAATATAGTGTGTCTATGCCCGAGCTGTCAGTGGCCTGGATATAAAATAACGGACAGAAAAAAAGGACTACCGTGTAAATGGTGCAATTATCCTACTGAATTGACATTGTCGTATCGTTACAGCTGCGGTAGGTGTGGCTATAATGAAGAAAGAAATTATCCTGACGGGATAGAACAAGCAGATCCGGGCAACTGTCAGCATTGCAATCCTTGAATTAAGATAGGTTTTTTTCTATAAGAGATGAATCCCAGAAATTTACGTGTTTGATCGTAGATACCTTAATTTTAAAAGGTTAGATACGATGCACTGGCAGGGGCTACTTCTTTGTGACAATACACAAGTTCGTGTTTTAGAAACAGTAGCGGCTTCCATAAGCGAGTATACTCTTAGCGGCCAAATGGTCGCATTAGGTGCTCAGAACCATCTAACGTCCAGATTTCGTTTAGTAACCGTTCAAAATAAAAAGAGGAAAACTCTCCAGTTTATTGCAAATCATTTTGACTGCTCCCCTACTGACATTGCAGAAATGCATCAATCACGTTAGCAAATAGAGCTGTTCTTCAAGCATATTAAACGACATATGACGATTAAAAAATTTTTTTCGAGAAGTGAAAAAGGGGTTGTCAATCAATTGGTTTTAGCCATGATTGCCAGTTTATTAACCTATTTGATTAAGATGAAAAAAAAGTAAACAGTCTGTTTTCCAAATCAAACGATTTTTTCGTTATCTGTTATTTCAACCGGCAGAAGAATAGCTTAACTTTTTGATACCTACTTAGATCCTTAAAGAAGGGTTGTCAGTCGGTAATGGAATCAGTTGAATAAGCAAATCTTTCTGGAAATAGTCATCTTTTGCATAAGCACTCCCTTTTTTTGCCTTTTTCCAGAAAAATAAAAAATTAGGCCAATCATTCTATGTTTATGCAACACTAGTGAGATTATTTAATAAATTAAGTAAGCATGAAGAAAATAGAAGATAGATGAAATGATGTAATATAAAGTAGGATATCTCAAACCCTATTTGACCAGGCTTCTTTTTTAAGGAAAGGGAATAATAATTTTTAGATATAATAAATATACATGGAAACCTTATTCACTTACCTTGACAAGTATACCGCGAATGGTAAGTTCACAAAGAGAGAGTTTTTTATTAATAAGGAGGATTTTAGATGGGAAAAAATAAGGGAAGTGCGGATCAAGAATCTGTAAAAGTTATTATTTTTGTAATATTATCTTACATAGTACCGCTTATAGGAATAGGATTTTCAATATACATATTAACTAACTCCAATATGAAAAATTATAGCAGTTGGATTAAACCACTAGCACTCATTTCTTTAGTTACCCAGATTTTAATTATTTTAAGCGCAGTGTTAGGTATAATAACATTTTTAACTATTTAAATGTAGATTAAATCAATAAGTAGAGTTGCATGAAAAAAACGTTATCTAATGCATGGAATCGTATGGAAACAGTCAGTTATTTTGATTTTTTTCGCGTAAGTCCTCTCTTTCTAATACTTGTTAAAATGGTGCAATCAAAATCTTTAAGCTGTGAATGCAACGAGATATTTTTTATTTTTGATAAGTAATCGTGATTTTAAGACAAACACTTTTTATAAGAAGAAAATAGGTTTATGGTCGTAAGCTCTTTTAAAAGTTGGAAATTTTTTAAGAAATGATTAGGAGGTAAAGATTATGAATAAGAAGGCTTTGATTGTTGTTGATGTGCAGAATGATTTCTGCGAAGGTGGCGCTCTCAGTGTGACTGGAGGACGTGAAGTAGCCAAGAACGTTGTTAGCTATATTGATCGATTCTCTGAAGATTACTCGATGGTTATTGGTACTAGAGACTTTCATGAGGCTAATAATGATAACGGTGGGCACTTCGCAACACCATCTGCTGAGCCTGATTTCATAGACACATGGCCAGTTCACTGTGTTCAAGGAACTGAGGGTGTGGAGTGTGCTGATGCAAGGATTCGTAAAACTATTGATCGTCATATCGTCAAGGGGATGGGTCGCCCGGACTATAGTGGTTTTCAAGGAGTGATTGAAGAGACCGGTGTTTCTTTAGAAGACACACTCCGATTGTTCGACATCATAGAGGTTGATATTGTTGGAATTGCTACTGATTACTGTGTCAAGGCTACTGCTCTGGATGCGTTGACCGCTGGATTAAAAGTGTCAGTTATCGCCAGTCTTACTGCTGCTGTCAGTGATGGCGAGGGCGCCTTGATTGAGATGGTTGCAGCTGGGATCAACGTTGTACACTTTGAAAACTAAAAATAGAAAGGAATTGTTATGGAAATTATTGATCAATTTACGAATGGAAGATTCCCTTTAAAAATGATGATTTTAGTTGCCTTATTAGTACTTTTTATTTTAGGATTAGTTTTGTTAACAAGTGGGATTAAAATGAACTATAAAAATAAAGCAGCAAAGTTTCTTAGCCTTATTTTAGGGATTATGCTTATTTTAGCGACAATTTTATTTGCGTTAGGGGTTATTCTATTTGGTTTTAATTCTTGATAAAACAGCATTAATAAATAGAGAAATAATGCCTGTAAATAGCAGAACTGATACATCAAACGAGGTGAAATCGTACACTTAGAATCCTTTAAATAAAGGATTCTTTTTTTACGGCATTCTCAATGATAAAATTATGTTACTGAACAAATAAAACCGAATAGGTACTTTATGAAAGAAAAAAATGTTCTATAAGTTACAGTTACACTAACTAAAAGTACCAAATCCTACTAGTAGCTGATTCAAAGTGAGATTATGGCTAAACTTAACCCTAATTAAATCGGTATCTTTTTGTCTAATGTGTGGTTAAATTGGCCAGTTTTTTATGGTAGACTAATAATTGTCGTAAGCAACCATCTTTGGTTTATAAAATAAGACAATAAAAGCCTGGGTGATTCTAAATAGTAAATCCTGCTTTTTACTTTACGGATAAGCGAGAAAGGATTAGAAAATGAAAAAAATAACGAGTTATTATTGGCTACTTAGTCTAGTAGGCTTACTTTTATTTATCAGCCCGGCTCCAGCAGCCTACGCACAAGATAGTAGTCGAGTAAAACAAGAAAATGAGCTAATCCAAAATGAACCCTTTGAAATAGCGAATATATATGAAAATACGTTGATTTATAATGGCAAGATAGCTCCAGAATTAACGATATCATTTAGTGTTGAAAATAAAGAAGAAAGAATAGAAATTCCTATTTCCTCTAGTGGTAAATACGTTATTGATTTTAGCCAATATAAAATTAAAGCTGGAGACAGTCTCATTTTCTTTGTTAGTGGAAATGAAACAGTAGGCTATGAAGAACAAAGTGAAAAAATTGTTTTAGAGAAAGAGATTGGAAAAGAAATTATCATTTCGCAAGATGAGACACTAGAAGAAAAAGAATTTAAAAAAGCCACAACATTATCTGATATTCATGTCGATACAAGACGAGTTAGTGGTAAAACAGCTCTAAATGCAGCAATTTATTTGATTAAAGATAAAGAGTTAACGAAGCCTATTTATTCAGATCATATTACTGGTGCCTTCAACTGGGAATTTGATGAAAGCTCAGTAGAACGAGATGAAGGAGAGGTTCTCAAGTTTGTCTTTGTGTCTAATGGGATGGTGACTGTATTAGAAAAAATGATTTTAAAGCCTACGTTAGAATGGGAAATGAGAGCTGCTGAAATAAGTGAAAATACAATATTACCTGATCTGTATCAAGAGAGGAAGACCTATAAAGGAAAGACTATTCTGCTTGCTAAGATAGAAGTGTCTTTTTTAGACCAAGTACTTGCTGAATTTCGTTCAGATAAGGATGGGGAATTTACATTTGACGGGCAATTATTTTCTGCTATTCCTGTTGGAGGTTCAATTATCTTTACATTAACAGATAATGAAGGTGTTTTTATTTCTATCGAAAAAATAATGTTGCCTGAAAAAGAACAAGCAGAAGCTGAAGAGTCCGAATTGGATACTAAGCCAAAAGATAAACGTGATGTAGAACAACCAATGATTGAAGATAAGTCGCCAAAGCCTTCTATAAAAGAAGACAAGCTCGTTGAAGTTCCTGCTTCACAAAGTTCAATAGTAGAGGCTACAACTGTTCCGTCAGAATCTGAATCATTAGAAATAGAAACACGTACAGACCGTTCTCCAGAGAAAGAAACGGTTGAAGAGAGTGATTTTGCTATTTTAGTGACAATTATTTTAGTAGGGACAATTACGATGTCAGGATTTTTGTATAAGTATTAATAACGAATAGTGGAAAAACGGATTAGACGCATAGTCTTATTCGTTTTTTACTATTTGTTATTTACGTTACAGTCAAAAAATATCTATTTTCAACTAAAAATTAATAATTTAGTGATAAAAGCAGATAAATAAAAAAGCGAAAGATAATAATTTTTATATCATTATTAGTCATTTTTATTTTGATTTGTTCTTTTTTTTCATTTATAATAAAGTATTAGTTGGAAAATACGAATAAAAGTGACTTGGATGAATATAATGGTTAAGATTATAAAAGGAACAGGCTTTTCTAGTATCGCTGTTCAAAAAATTGAAGTGATGGAAGATTATCTTTACTGTATCGATGGAAAGGAATGATAAAAAAACGTCTAGCTCCTTCAGATGAATAATATAACTTATTTTTTTAGGAAGCAAAAGCGTTAAATAACCTAGTAGAATTAGCCGAAGGTCAGTACTTGTTACCCAGATTTATTGATATACATATCCATGCGCTTCAATGGGGACAAAGGAGAGCAGTGCTAGATATCCCATTATACAAATGGCTAAATAACTATACCTTCCTATTAGAATTAAAGCTTAAAGATAGCACCTGGAACGACAACGGGGATTAGTTGGGAAAATTGTTATGGGTGACTTAGAACAAAATCCTGATTATTATTGCGATAAAGATACACAGACGGCTTTAGAAGATACTGAACGATTTATCACTTAGTTCTCTCATTAGGATAACTTCAATAGCAGCTATTGCTTTAAACAATCTGTTCCCAGCTGATTAATAAATAGAATAGTAATAAAAGGCAATAAGTTAATTTTTTTATTGAAGCTCTTCTTTCGTTTAAACTAACAAGTCTAAAAATAGGGTTTTTCCTTTTTATTTCAAAAGGAGATAAAAGCGTGGCCAATATTGAAGAAGTAGCAAGACTTTCAAACTGTTCAGTAACGACAGTGTCTAGAGTATTGATTCATCATCCACATGTATCAGAAGAAAAAAACAGCCTGTTTTAGCTGTTATTGAACAACTGGACTATGGCCCTAATAGCTAAGCAAGAGACTTGATTCTAGGAGTATCAAAAAATATTGAGGTTATTATCCTTAATGTGAATTACTTTTATTTCGAAAAAATCATCAGCGGGATAATTGAGTCGGCATTTGAAATCGGCTATTCAATGACACTTTTGCCTACTAACTATGAGTCTGAAATAGAAAAAAGCTACTTTGAACAATTGAAGACTAAGAGATTCGAAGCGCTAATATTAGCTTCTAAGAGTAACTCGCTAGCAGAAATCGAAAAACATACGAAATATAGTCCGAGTATTTGCTGTGCGAATACACAAGATTAGGCGATTCCTCAACAACGGAAGATGGAAAAAAAGCGGATTATTTCTTTGAAAGTGACTAAGAATTTGATGTGATTGTAATAAATAGTGATTGTGTTGCTAGTGGGATTTATAAGTACGCCAAAGATCATCGCTTAAAACAGTTGTTATTTATTTGTCAGGAAAACCTTGCTATTAGTGGATTCTTATCTTTTACAATAGTAGATTTTCAGTTGAAAGAAATAGGGAGTGCGGCTTTTCAATTAGTAGTAAGTGGAGAAATGGAAAAAAATTTTCCCTATACGATTATTAGAAGCTCGTTTGATTCTATTTCATAAATCGTTAAATAAAGTTAAATTCAGAAAAAAAATAAAAAAACAAACAGATATGCTGAATTCTTTTGTTAAATAGTATAGAATGAATAGATAGATAATAACGTAACTAAATAGACAGATAGAGGTGCGATTTTTAAAAGTACGCTAACCCAGAAGAGGCAAAGGGTTAGCGAAAAGGAAAAATCGCCGAAGTGACTAGTGGAGCCAAGCTAGTAGTTGCTGGTTTTGAATAAAATATATTCAAGACTGTCATGAAAATCAATTATTTGATTCTTATGGAGGACTATCAACAAAGGGGATTCCTTTTTGTGGTTAAAAACACTAAAAAGATACCTTGAGTTGGATAGACTCAAGGTATCTTTTTAGTGTTTTTTTATTTAATTTAGAGAGAGGAAGTTGATAATGAAGAAGAAAATTGGGTTCATAGCGGCAATAGTATTAGTGTTAGTATTAGCCGTTAATGCAGATTTTGATGGAGGAAATGGGACAGAAGTTAATTATGGCTTATTCACGTTAGTTCCTCCAGTAGTTGCTATAATACTAGCGTTTATAACGAAAGATGTCATTATCTCTCTTTTTATAGGAGTTTTCTCGGGAGCATTTGTACTCCATTTAGCTAATCAAAATTTCCTCGTTGCTTTTGTTCAAGCCTTTTTAAGTGTAGTAGATTATGTTTTAACATCGCTGTCTGATCCTTGGAATGCTGGTATTATTTTACAAGTGCTAACTATTGGTGGATTGATTGCGCTAATGACTAAAATAGGAGGAGCTAAAGCTGTAGCAGCTGCTCTGTCAAATAAAGCTAAAGGACCTAGAAGTGCTCAAGTGATCACTTGGATTTTAGGAGTATTAATGTTTTTTGATGATTATGCTAATTCATTGATTGTAGGACCAGTTATGCGACCTGTTACAGATGAGAGACACGTTTCACGCGAAAAGCTAGCTTTTGTCGTGGATGCAACAGCTGCACCGATTGCAGGAATCGCTTTGATTTCTACATGGGTAGGGTATGAAGTAGGATTGATAAAAGATGGTTATGAAGCTATTGGCCAATCGGTAAACGCTTATGGTATTTTTATCCAAACCTTACCTTATCGATTTTATAATTTTTTAATGCTGGCTTTTGTTTTAGCAACTGCTTTATTATTAAGAGAATTTGGTCCAATGTTAACAGTAGAAAAGAAAGCCCGAAAAAATAAAGAAAATGAATTTGAGGACTTCACTTTAGAAACATCAAAAGAATTAGAAGATATGGAGCCTGCAGAAGGAGTTAAGCTATCCATTTGGAACATGATTATTCCAATTGGTACGTTGATTATTGCAGCATTTATTGGATTTTATTTTAACGGATACAATACTATTATGGAAAGTGGAGAAAGTGCAACGATTGCTCTATTAGAGAATAGTCCGATATCCTTTTTAGCTATTCAAGAAGCTTTTGGTGCATCTGATGCAAGTATTGTCTTATTTCAAGCAGCCTTATTAGCAAGTTTGGTAGCAATGGCAATGGGTGTCCATCAAAAAGCTTTCACGTGGACAGAATCGGTAGCGGTTTGGATTAATGGGATGAAATCCTTAATCATTACAGGAGCTATTTTATTATTGGCTTGGTCGTTAAGTACCGTTATTGGTGAGTTAGGTACGGCAGAATTTTTAGTTTCATTATTATCTGATTCCATGCCGATATTTTTATTGCCCTCAATTATTTTTGTTTTAGGAGCTGTTACATCGTTTGCGACAGGAACATCTTATGGCACAATGGGTATCTTGATGCCTTTAGCGATTCCATTAGCGGCAGCTTTATCACCAGATCCAGAGTTTGTTATTATGACTTCAGGAGCTGTTTTGACAGGAGCTATCTTTGGGGACCATTGCTCACCGATTTCTGACACAACTATTTTATCTTCCATGGGAGCTGGCGTAGATCATCTAGATCACGTTAAGACTCAGCTATTGTATGCATTAGTAGTTGGTTTAATTTCCGTTTTGTTTGGTTTTATCCCTGTCGGTTTAGGCTTATCCATCTGGATTGTCATGCCAGTAGCTTTACTTGTTACAGTTGGAGTTGTTTATTTCTTTGGTACACGAGTAGATGAAGTTGCGGTAAAAGAATCTGTTAAGGAAAATTAAATGATCAAAAATCTCTTCCTGTTTTATTGGGAAGAGATTTTTTAATATATTTACGAAAAACTGCATCTATTGCAGTTGTAGTACGATTACGTGGTAAAAGTTTTAAAGGGAAATAAAGGTAGCAAATGAAAGAAAAAAAGCTTTTAAAATGATACCTAAAAAAATTGCGTTTTATCAAGAGCTGCTGGCAATAAGCCGAATTCTTACTATACGATATTTTTCAATGAGGGCTTTAACTGATAGATATTAATTGATAAACAAATGGGAAAAGTAGAAGAAATACCCAATGTATTTGTCTTACTAGTTTACGAAGAGTGACTATGGAATAAAGATTATGCAGAAAACAACTCTCTAATTGAACACTTATAGAGTGTGCATAGGAATATGATTTTTGATGGCAAAAAAAATTCCGATATTACTGTATTGCAATTAAAGCTAGAAATAGTGAAACGTAGAGGGATTAAAAATAATGAAGTTATTTTTATCAATCTTAATTTAAATACTAAAAAAGAGCAAAACAAGTTTAATTGTTTTGCTCTTTTTTAGTATTTATCATAGTTTTGTTTTCTGGTTACTGAGTATAGGATTAGTTTTATTTTTTATTCTACTGTAACACTCTTGGCTAAATTTCTAGGTTTATCGACGTCATTGCCACGGTGTAGACTAGTGTAGTAAGCTAACAATTGGGTTGGCACTACGCTGACTAATGGAGTAAGCAATGGATGAACTTCTGGTAGGACGATTTGGTCGTTTTGCTGTTCTAATCCTTCCATGGCGATAACTAATGTATGGGCTCCACGAGCACTTACTTCTTGAACATTTCCTCTTGTATGACCAGCAGTTGCTTTATTCGTAATTATTGCTATTACAGGAGTATTTTCTTCTATTAGAGCAATTGTGCCGTGTTTTAATTCTCCAGCAGCAAACCCTTCTGTTTGAACGTAAGAGACTTCTTTTAATTTTAGTGCAGCTTCCATAACAACGTAATAGTCTATCCCTCGTCCAATATAAAAAGCATTGCGACTGGTACTTAGAAAATCTGTTGCGAGCTGTTCAATAGCTGTTTTTTCAGAAAGAATCCTTTCCATTCCTGTGGCCACAATTCCAAGTTCATGGGCCATGTTGCCATCTCCAGCAACGCCATTTTCTCTTGCGATAGTTTCAGATAAAGCTGTTAAAACAGTGATTTGAGCAGTATAAGCTTTTGTTGATGCGACAGCAATTTCAGGGCCGGCATGAAGTAATAACGTGAAATCAGCTTCTCTAGATAACGTAGATCCAGCTACGTTAGTTAAGGTTAATGAAGGGAAACCCATAGCATTAATCTTAACTAAAACTTGCCTACTATCAGCGGTTTCACCACTTTGTGATAAGAAAATAAAGAATGGTTTTTTGGTTAAAATAGGCATATTATAGCCAAATTCACTTGCTAAATGAACCTCAGTTGGAATGTGTGCTATTGTTTCTAATAATTGCTTTCCAACCCAACCTGCATTATAACTTGTCCCGCAAGCAACAATGTATATGCGGTCGCTATTTTCTATACTAGAAATAATGGTTTTATCTAATTCGAACTGACCTTGCTCATTTTGGTAAGCTTGAATAATTTTTCGAAGAACAGCTGGTTGTTCATCTATTTCTTTTGCCATGTAATAAGGGTAAGTTCCTAAGTCTAAATCACCCAGATTAATTTCTGCCGTATAAGGAGTACGATGAATAACAGTTCCATCTTGAGTTTCTATTTTAATTTCATCGCGAGTTAATGTAACCAATTCACCATCCATCAATTCAATAAATTGATTTGTTTCTTGAACCATAGCCATAGCATCGCTACATACAGCACTAAAACTTTCTCCTTTTCCAATTAATAAAGGACTTTTATTTTTAGCAGCATAAATAATATCAGGTTGATTGCTATCAATTAAAGCTAAAGCATAAGAGCCTTTTAATTTAGAAATAGTTTTTTTAAAAGCTTCGAACGTATTAGTCTGTTCCTTTTTAACAAAGTACGAGATAAGTTGAACGATGATTTCAGTGTCTGTATCACTTGTTAAAGAAATATCTGCTAAGTAAGTATCTTTAAGTTCTTGAAAATTTTCAATAACACCATTATGCACAATAGTGAATCGATTTTCACTATCCTGATGTGGATGAGCATTTTTGACACTTGGACGACCATGAGTTGCCCAACGCGTATGCCCAATTCCTGAAGTGCAGAATGTATCTGTTTCAATGATTTTTTTTAAATCAGCAATTCTTCCTTTTTCTTTAAATAGATGACCATTTTTATGTTCATCTACTACAAAAATACCAGAAGAGTCATAACCTCGATATTCTAATTTTTCTAATCCTTGTAATAAAATAGATTTAGCATTCTTGTTACCAATATAAGCTACAATTCCACACATTTATTTATCCTTCTTTCTATTTAATTGACTTTTGATTGATAAATCTAATAACTAGTTGTAAAAAATAGCGACTACACCATAGATTTGTATATACCAAAAAATGATATGTCAAATTGGTATATACAATAGTTTTTTCTATTTTTTCGATAACAGGATAATAATAGGACTAATTAGATGTTAAGTCAACTGTTTTCTTAATATCAGTAATATTGGTATATATTTTTAATCGTTTTTTAATAGAGATACCAATTATCGTATAATAGATAAAAAAGATACTTTACGGTATGGATGAATTTACTGAAAAGTAGTTAGTTAGTAGACTCGTTAAAGGTAAATGAGTGTGAGTCTATTTTCAAAATGATACAATAAACGAAATAAGGAGTCCAAGAAAGGAGATAAAAAAATGATTTACACTATTACGTTAAATCCAGCGATTGATCGCTTATTATTTCTTGAAGATACATTAATAAAAGGGAAAAATAATCGCCTTCAAGAAATTACGTATGATCTAGGAGGCAAAGGGCATCATGGTTCCTATGCAATGAGTCAATTAGAGATAAAAAATCAGGCTCTTGGTTTTTGTGGAACGACAAACAAAGGTAAGTTAGAAAAAATTCTAACAGAAAAAGGGATTAATCATGATTTAGTTGACGTCTACGGTAAATCTACGAGAGAAAGTTACGTTATCTTAGAGACAGGTGTTAGTGGAAGTATCTTAATAACAGAAAAAGGCTTTCGAGTAACAAACTATGATAAAGAGTCGTTAAATGAACAGATAGAAAGAAAAGTGAACGCAACAGATATCGTATTGATTGCTGGTTCATTACCACTTGGATATGAGTTACGAGATTTAGCAGAATTATTAAGCCAATTAAAAAAAATTGGTTGCTTTATTGCGTGTGACTTATCAGGAGAAGCTTTGAAAAAAGCAGTAGAGCTGGAAGTCAATTTTATTAAGCCTAATCGTTTTGAAATCCAAGAACTCATTTCTTCAAAAAATAATCTACTAGATAACTTAAAAGAGCTAGCTAAAAAGGTCGAATATATTATTGTTTCTCAAGGAAGCGAAGGAAGTATTTGTAGTCATGCAGGAGATTTTTATCAAGTGACAACCCCTAAAGTTGCAGCAGTGAATGATACAGGAGCTGGTGATTGTTTCGTAGGATCTTTTTTATCTGGTTTATCGCTGGGCAAGCCATTAACTGAGTGTCTGTCCTTTGCAAGTGCTTGCGCAGCAAGTAAAGTTCAACACAATGACAGTACAACTTTCAGTGTTAAAGAAGCAAGAATTTTACAAAAAAAAGTAACGGTTAAAAAATTATAGGATTCAATACGGTAATGAAAACAAACTTAAACTAGCATCATTAAACGATTCTTTTAATCTGGAAACAGATCTTATTTAAACTTATCCAAAAACATTCTCTTTACTATGCGAACATACGTTTGTATAATTAGAGAGAATGAACGTTGTCTAATGAAGAAAAAGGAGCGATGGATATGATTCAATTGAATTATTCAAATGAGCCTCGAAGAGATATCTTATGTATTGATGTAAAGTCTTTTTTTGCGTCTGTTGAATCTGTTAAAAGGGGTATTCATCCATTAAAGTCGTATATAGTGGTTATGAGTAAACCTGAGCAAGAAGGTGGTTTAGTCTTAGCTGCTTCCCCAAAAGTAAAGGAAGAATATGGTATTAAGACCGGTTCACGACGCTATGAAATTCCAAAAAATTCAAAAATTCAAATTGTTGAGCCAAGAATGAGTTTATATTTAAAAGTAAACTTAATGATAAATGATATTTTTCAAGAATTTATCTCAAGTGAAGATTTACATATTTACAGCATTGATGAATCTTTTTTAGATGTAACCTCTTCTCATGCACTATTTGGTACAACAAAAGAAATTGCAGTGAAAATCCAACAAGAGATTTGGCAAAGATTACATTTAGTAACGGCAATTGGAATAGGTGATAATCCTTTATTGGCTAAATTAGCACTAGACAATGAAGCAAAAGATAGTCCGAATTTTATAGCTGATTGGCATTATGAAGATGTTGGGAAAACAATTTGGCGTATTCATCCTATTACAGAAATGTGGGGTGTAGGTGATAAGACAGCAAAGAATTTAGTTAAATTAGGTATTGATTCTGTTTATCAATTATCTCAATACAATGTATCTGCTTTGAAACGAGTTCAAGGAGTAATAGGAGAACAACTTTTTTATCATGCTCATGGAATTGATCGAAGCATTCTATCAGAAAAGTATCAGACAACGTCTAAGTCTTATGGAAAAAGCCAAATTTTAGATCGAGATTATATTCAGCAAGCAGAAATTGAAGTAGTTATCAAAGAAATGGCTGAACAAGTAGCTGCTCGTCTTCGAAGCCATGATGTTGAGACCCAAGTAGTTCACTTAACGATTGGCTTTTCAAAGGAAACTGGTGAGAAAGGATTCAGTCATCAACTAAAAGTTTTTCCAACAGCGGCTAGTAAAAAAATAACGGAGACTTGCTTATATTTATTTAGAGCTTATTACCAACAAGAACCAGTGAGACAAATTTCTATTAGCTGTGGAAAAATACAAGCTAAGACAGATTTACAATTAGATTTATTTGAGCCAGCAGAACAGACTATCCGAAAAGAAAAGATTGATCAAATTATTGATTTAGTTCGCAATAAGTACGGATACACTTCTTTAGTGCATGCTAGCAGTTTAACTTCCGGTGCAACAGCTATCAAAAGAAATGGACTAGTTGGTGGACATAAGGGCTAAAAAGATTCGTCCCACCACTTTTTTGCTTCGGTTATTTCTGCATGGCGAATCAAAGCACTATCAATAATGATAAGTTCAGAATAAGTTTGAAGATAAAGATTATTTTCTTCCTGACCAACGACAATCCCAATGAGGTCATCTTCATATAAGCCATTTACAAGAAATTCCATTTGGAGAACGAGTTGCTTTTTTGTTAAGAAGGCTTGAAAAATAATTTCTGAAATAATTTCTGGACTTTGTTTTTCTTTTGATAAGTTGTATTTATTTTTAAGTTCATCTGATTTTTGTAATAACTCAGCGTGATCAGATAAGACGAAACCTTGCCACTTAGCCATTTTCCGATCGTTATACTCATGTCCACTCATCTTCATTATTTTCTCTCCTTTTTAGTTCTATCTCTTATTATACGAACAAACGTTCTTTTTGTACAGGAGAAATAGCTAATAGTCCAAAAAAGTTATCCACATGCTTATCCACAAAATCAAAAAGGTCAGTCAATTGAATGCAGTATTAGATAGAAAATACAGTTTTTATTAAGGAGTTAGCAAGTAAGTAAAGTTGTATTGAACTTAGCAATCGGCTTAGACGGAAGAATCGTAGACGAAAATAATCAATTTGAGCTAGCTGAAAGTGAAGCTAGTAAACGGAAGGTTCTCTTTTTTTTAAATAGTATTTAGAGCAATGTACGATTGAGGAGGGTATCGTTAGTTGCACCTATTTTTTAAAGAAATGAGTTGGCAAAGTAAAAAGTCTTACTTAAAATACCGATTAAAAGGTATTTTTAGGTAATAGCTTTTCTTTACTAACAATATCATGTAGTTGATCAAGTTTTTTAATTTGATAAGTAGGTTGAATCAAAGGATTAACAGGTTTTGAATTCGGATTAAACCAACAAGTATCCATTCCGACTGTTTTTCCTCCAAGAATGTCCGAACTCAATGAATCTCCGATAATTAAAGATTGCTGAATTGAAAAATTAGGAATGCGTTCAAAAACATAATCAAAATAACCTTGCATAGGCTTTTGATAACCAGTATCTTCGGATACAAAGATATCTTTGAATAACGGCAACAGATTAGCTGATTCCATTCTTTGGTATTGTGTCTTTGAAATTCCATTCGTCACCGCATAAATGGAGTGATTTAAACTTAATTCTTTTAATAATCCTAGGCTGCCATCAATTAAGTCGTCGCCTTTATTTAAAAGGTGTCGATAATTTTTTTCGAATATTAGACCATCAATAGCGACATCTAATTCTTTAAATAATAACGGAAAACGTGAAGTAAAAATAGCATTCCGATCGATTTCATTTCTTTCAAAGGCTTGCCACAAGGATTGATTAATTTATTCATAACTCTTTTTAATTTTATCTGTTAAAGTGATGCCTTGTTGTTCAAATAAGAAAGTCAAAGCTAATTTTTCTGTAGCGTTAAAATCTAAAATGGTATTATCAATATCGAATAATAAAAAATGGTAGTGTTTTGAGCCGACCCCCGAAAGTTAGACCTGGAAAATCTAAACTTAGGGGGTTTTTGTATGGCAAAATATAGTTTCGAATTTAAGCTAACGGTTGTTAAGAGTTATTTAGATGGAGCTGGTGGATACAAGTTTTTGGCTAAAAAATATGGTATCCCAGGAAAAAGTGGATCCCAACTCAAAATATGGGTCGCTAATTATAGACAATTCGGTGAGGATGGGCTAATCAGAAGTAAAAAAGACAATCATTATTCTGTTCAATTCAAGATAGATACGATAGAGTTGTATCTAACTACTGAGATATCCTATCAGCAGCTTGCATTGAAGCTCAAGATAAACAACCCATCCTTAATCGCTAATTGGGTAAGGGCATTTCATGCCGAAGGCATTGAAGGACTCTCAAAACCGAAGGGACGTCCGGCTAAAATGAAAAATAAAAACACTAACCAACTAAATAAAAACAGCCCTATTAAATCTACTGATAAAAATTCAGAACGGATCAAAGAGCTTGAGAATCAAGTATTATCTTTAGAAATTCAAAATGCTTTTTTAAAAGAATTGCGGAGTCTGCAGACCGAGGAAAACCAAAATCAAACGAACCAACTGCAAAAATTATCTACAGACTCCGAGAAAAATTCCAATTAAAAGATATCTTAATGACTATTGATTATCCTAAATCAACCTACATGTATTGGCAAAAACGTTTTAAACAGAAGGATCCAGATACAGAGTTAAAGCAACTTATATTAGAAATACGGGACCAACACAAAGATTACGGTTACCGTCGTATAAAGGCAGAATTAAGAAATCGTGGTTTCGTTGTAAATAAAAAGAGAATTCAACGCATTATGCAGGAACTAAACTTACAAGTTACTTCTTTTTCTCGTAAATCACGTAAGTATAGCTCCTACAAAGGAACGGTTGGAAAAGTTACTCCTAATCGTATCAGCCGCAGATTTGATACAACTATCCCCTATCAAAAGATAACGACGGATACAACAGAATTTAAGTATTACGAAAATGATCCATCTGGGAATCTGCAGATAAAAAAATTATACCTTGATCCTTTTATGGACATGTATAATAAGGAGATAGTCAGCTATAAAATCACAAAACAACCGAATGGTATCACTATTATGGAGGCTTTAGCCGATGCTATTAAAGCAACTGAAAAGTGTCCATTTAGACGAACTTTCCATTCTGATCAGGGTTGGGCATACCAAATGAAGGCCTACGGCGCTGAGCTGAGAAAAGATAATATATTCCAAAGTATGTCTAGAAAAGGGAATTGTCTTGATAATTCTCCAATAGAAAATTTCTTTGGACTACTAAAACAGGAAATGTATTATGGAAATGTTTTTCATAGTTATAGAGAGCTGGAACAAGAAATCATCAAATATATTCACTATTATAATCACGATCGCATAAAAGAGAAGTTAAATTGGATGAGCCCAGTTCATTATCGGGAACATCATTTCTCTCCTTCTCTAGTAGCTTAAAAGCAAAAAAATAGAGTAGATTTCTCTACTCTAAATAAAGTCCAACTTTTTGGGGTCACTATATTTCATAGTTGCAGATTCCTTCTTTCTTAATTAAATATCGGTACGAACAGAAAAAATAATGAGTATACTGCCTATGAAAGCTGCGAGACTACCGACAGACAACATGACTGTTATACCTGCAGAGTCCAATAATCCGCCGGCAATAATACTACCAAAAACACTGCCGAGTGTTGCTGCGCCTACAACAAAGGTTTGTCCTTTAATTTTATCATAGTTGCTCATTAACTTATTTACATAATAAGAAATAGCAGGAGTGTAGACAGCAAAAGCTAGTCCCTGAAGTAATTGAGCAATAACTAGCATCCAAAGAGAAGTAGAAAATAAAAAGGCAAAGCTACGGATAACGAAAAAGATTCCTGCGAATATTAACATCTTACCACTTTTAAATTTCTGTTGTAAATAACCAAAGCCTAGCATAGCTGGCAATTCACAAACGGTCGCAATAGTAAGAGCTAAGCCAAAATCACTATCGTCCCCACCTAGACTCTTGACGATTTGAACAAGATAGGTATTCACGATGGTATGAAAAAGAAAAAGAAAGGCAATTCCGATTAAAAGTATCCCAAAACGATTATATTTTTTAATAAAGGTGAATGTGTTTTCTTGAACAGGTAATTTCTTATTAGGGTAGACAGGTACAGTTGAAGAGGAATGCTCATGAGTTAGACTAGGAAAACTTAAAATTAATATCAATAATAAGAAAAAGAGTCCCAAGCAGATAATTGGAAGAATTCTAGCGTCATAACGGCTTAATAGTTGTCCTAAAAAAAATGAAGTGATACCAAAACTAAGGGAACCCACTCCTCTAGTTAAACCATAATTAAGAGCTGCTCCTGCATTAATATGCTCAAAAGCTAAAGAATTGATTAAAGGTTGTAAGGTTAATGTTAATGAAACAATCAACGTATAAAGAAAAGCATCCAATAGTACAAAGCTAGATAAAAAAGATAGTAGGATTAATAGTAGTAGTGTTGCGATAGTAATCGATGAGATAACAAATTTTAAGGTTAGTTTATCTAAACGGTCAATGAAAGAACCTAACGTTGGCTGTAGAATAACGGAAAGAATATTTGCTGCTGCTAAAATAAACCCAATGCCTTGATTTTCGAAATTTTTCTCTAATAAAAAGACAGAAGCAAATCCGTATACAGCACAAAAGCACATCCAGTAAATCCCTTGTAAACTAGAATAACGTAAGCTTAAACTCGATGATTTAGTCAATTTAATGATTCCTTTCGTATTAAATTAAGAAGAATGTATAAGCCTATGTATGTAACAAAGTTAACTATTTTATAGTATACCATACGAAAAAATAGTTAACTTTGTTTATTAGATGAGAGATGAGGGGTTTTATAATAAAAGCTGTTCTTTTTTTTAGAACAAAAACTAAAACCGATTTAAAAACACTTTTATCTGTAGTATAATTATTAGATGAAGGGTCTAGTCAATGAAATAGATAGCTGAGGGGAATGATTTTTTTGGGAAGATATAAAAATAGAAGAGAGTTAAAAGCAGAAGCAAAAGAGTTACTAAGCGGAAGATGGAAAGATGCAATTTTATTAAATATGATTCCTGTTTTATTAACAATTATTGTAATGGCCATCTCTTTGAGTGTCCTAGCAGTTCTGATTAAAGAGTTAATGATAGAGCCTGCGAGTTACGCACCACCTGCGGATAATTCTGGTTCTGGCTCTACAATTACGGGAATTGTCTCTGCATTTTTGACCATTGGTATTTCGTATACTTTTTTAGACTGGTTAAGAAATCCAGAAATGCAAATCCGACCATTTAAACAAGCGTTTCAAGTATTTACAAAAAAATACTTTCTAGGAACGTTACTTGTTTATATCTTCACAGCAATTTTCACTATATTATGGACACTATTGCTTGTCGTACCAGGAATTATAAAGACTTTTTCTTATTCTCAAGCTTATTTTATTTTTAAAGATAGAAAAAGTTTTTCTGAAGATGAAAAAGTATCCGCTCTTGGTTGCATTACAGAAAGCAGAAAAATGATGGACGGACATAAGTGGGAATACTTTGTCCTACAATTAAGCTTTATTGGTTGGGGTATTTTAAGTGTTTTATCTTTCGGTATCGGATTTATATGGTTAAACCCATACATGAATGCTACTCTTGCAGCATTTTATAAAAATCTAACTGAAAATGATGGTTATGATGAATCTGTTGAAGTCTTTTAATTTTAAAAAATAAAAGCGTAATGAGATAGAATGATTAAAAATAAACGACGAGAAGATGATTCCTATATTGAATAGGAATTATCTTTTTTATTTTTTACAAAAAAACTAACTAGATAAATTTAAGAACGGCTAAGACAAAAAATAAAAAGTAAAAACTCTATAAAAGATTAAATAAAACGCGATATATTTAATTTTTAAATAGCAAGAATGTGAATGAATTAAATAGTATACTAGAGAAAATAAGTTAAATGAGAGAGGAATAAAATGGATTGAAAAACCTAATGTTAATTTTTCCAGGATCTTCATCATTCTCTTTAATTATCCAGGAACTTTTTTCATAAACGTAATTTTTTTAAGATAGCTAATTTTTCTGCTGTAGCTTTAACGGTTCTTGTAATCCTATTTTCTGGGGCTCTAGTAAGTGGTGATAGACAACGAGGAAATTATTAGTCAAGTCCAACTAAAACGACTAAAGCTGTTCTTGATAGTTAGAAAATAAGCCTCTTTGCTCCCCCTTTTTAGCTAATCGTATTTCTAAATTATCTTTTTAAATGAAGTTAACGCTACCGATTCTAAATTAATAAGTACGTAATAAAGGGTAGACAAGGATATTAAGTAAGAAGGAAATAGACTAAATTATTTTTGATAATGGCTTTAAGTTTGATCTGTAATGATATTAGAATCGCTAATCAAATAGAAAAAATAGTTGCCTATTAGGTAAAAGTAAAATAGATTAAGAAGATAACATTATGTTTCATCTGATTTTCTTAGAAGATAATAACCTAGAATAACTAAAGCATAACCGATGATAATTTTTTGAATCATCAGTGTAAAAACAGCCAAGCTAAAAATAATAGCAGAAAAAATTTTAAATAAAGAAACTCTATTCATCAAAAAACCTCCATAAATTTTTAGTTAGCATAAGAAACGAGAAATAAATTCTAATAATAATTTATTAATGAGTGGTTGTATCTTTCTATTCATAGTATCCGTTATTATGACGAGAAAGACTAGAACGCAATAGTTTACATCTTAGCAACCATTAGTTGCGGATCCCCTTATTCCTTAATGCGTCCAACTTTTTAGTAGATTAGACTTTTTCAAATTTACTATCGGGTATTAAATTGTGAACGCTTTATCTCAAATATAGTTTAAAAAATATTTACCAGCTCCTATTTGTTTTTATAGTTAAAGAAACTTTTTTTGAAAGTTACTGACACGAATGTGATGATTTCTCTCATCTGTCAACCATTAGTTGCTAAAAGGCAACCAATGGTTGATAGTGAATTCTTGCTACTTTTGATAGGATAAATAAAAGAAAGAAAAGTGGGAGTGGAAGACATGGTATTAGGAGATAAGTTAAGAGAAGGTAGAATCAATAAAAAGTATTCGCAAGGAGATGTAGCTAATTATCTTAAAATTTCTAGACAATCTATTTCGAAATGGGAAAATAATAGTAGTTCGCCAGATCTAACCAATTTAGTGAAATTAAGCGATTTGTACGAGATTTCTATAGATGAGTTGTTAAAAGGAAGTAAAGAATAAAAAAATTAACTCTAACGGTTAATATTACAATAACTAAAAGATAGAATCTGTCTATTAGGAAAAATGATTAGCGATGAGGAGGAGAATAAATGGTATTAGGAGAAAGACTAAAAGAAAGTAGAATGAATAGAGGTTATTCGCAAGGAGATGTAGCTGATCATTTACAAATTTCTAGGCAATCTATTTCAAAATGGGAAAATGGCAATAGTTATCCAGACTTAGATAATTTAGTGAAGTTGAGCGACTATTACGAAATTTCTACAGATGAGTTATTAAAGGAAAACGAAGTACTTAAAAATGAACTTAAAATTGAAGAATATTATCAGAAACTAACTTTTATTCAGAGTAAAGGTGAGAAAGATGAAGGATTAATATTATTAGCCGTTGCGCTTATTTCTTTTTTGATTACGCCTATTGGTTTGATAGTAGCTTCTTTTCTAATAGCTAGGAATAAACAGACGAACAGTCTATATAAAATAGTTTATTTAGCAAGTATTTGCGGGATTGCTTATAATCTATTTATGGGATACGGTATTTTAAGTGATATTTTTAGTTGGGGAACGACTACCGTGGAATACTTAGGCTAATAAATAAGTTGCTCAAATAGTGGTTGGATTAATTGTTTCAAGATAATTTAAAAAATAGTATTCATAATATAACGTATCTCAAAAGGAGGGGAAAAAGTGTTAACGATAAAAAACATCTCCGTAAATTATGGTAAAAAAATAATCTTAGAAAAGCTAGATTTTGAATTGAATTCCTCTGAGATAATCGGGTTAGTTGCCCCTAACGGAGCAGGCAAGACTACCCTTCTTAGAACGATAGCTGGTCTTATTCGTCCTGATTCGGGAGAGGTTTTTATTAATGGCTTGACCGTTGTTAATAACAGACAAGCTTACTACAAGACTCTTTACTTTGTAGAAAGTAATCACACACTTTATTCTAACCTTAAAGGAATAGACCATCTTAATTATGTGAAAGCTATTTGGCATTCCTCGGTGAGTGTTGAGCAAGTGATAAAAGATTTAGCGATTAAAGAATATGTTAATAGGCCAATAAAAAAATTATCATTAGGGATGAAGCAACAAATACTAATCGCGATGTGCATTGTCAGTGATGCAGATGTTATTTTACTTGACGAACCGATGAATGGTTTAGATCCAACAAATATGAAAAATATAAGTGAACAACTGATAAAACTAAAAAACAAACAAAAACTCATTCTTTTTTCATCTCATATCTTATCTAATGTAGATAACATATCTGATAAGGTACTTTTTTTGAAAAATAAAAAAATAGACTACTTATTGGATTTTGAAAAAGAATCTCTTTCTTCAGAAGTCGTTTACGATCAGTTATTTGGACAGGAGAGTTTATTATGAAACAACAACTCTTATTTGATTTTAAAAAGATTAGTTATGACCGAATGTATTTAGGTTTATTTTTACTTATTTTATTTATTTTTCTATCCCCTGTAATGGATTTCAGAAAAATAGATACACAAGCAAGTAAATTAATAGAAATAAGTGATCAAATAGTACAAACACGAGAAGGAATAGAACAAATGAAAGAGTTTGATGTACCGCTGGCGATAAAAGATGAAGAGGAGCGACTAGTTTTGCTAGAAGCATTTTATGCTGCTTTATCTTCAAAACAATCAGATGAAATCTCAAAAACTGAATTAGCCTATGAAAAAAAAATACTAGAGCAAATAGAAAGTGGATCTCTTTCTGGAACTCCCCTCATTGAACAACGCAAGACAGTGGCTAAGTTAGAACATTTAGTTGCTAATAATTTAGTAGCGACTGTTAATTTCGATTCATCTGTACCAGCTATAAATTTTATCTCAAATGATTTTCAAATACTTGTTCCTTTTACAATGATTTTAATTTTCCCGGTATTAATTTTTTCAAGAATTCATACTGATGAAAAAGTTCATGGAACAAGAGATTTTGTCAATATGACGCCTATTTCTTTTGAAAAAATGATTCTCTCAAAACTAATTGTTTCTGTCCTATTCGCTTTTTCATACTTTATATTTTCGGTAGGGTTAGCTATTTTTATACTTAGCTTTAGAAATGGGATAGGTTCTTTAAATTATCCCATTCCTATTTCAAAAGATGGGTTAACGGTAAGTATACTGACGACTGGACAATTTTTAAGTCAAGTTTCTATTTTGTTAGTGGCTATTTATACCTTTATTTCAAGCTTATCTATTCTTATTTCAAGATTTACTCATTCTTTTTTGGTTCAGACCGTCATTCTTTTAATGATCATTATGTTGCCTAGTTCACCACTTTTTACAGCAGAATCAACTATTGCGAATATAGCTCATTTTCTTCCTTTTTCATATTTCGACTTATCAAAAGTACTAACCTATGGTGACTCATTTTCTCCTAGCATAAATGGGCAGATTAATTTTACTAATGGCTTAATTTGTTTGCTGAGTTATTCTGTTTTATGTTTATTAGCATCAGGGCTGATTATAAAAAAGAAAGGTCGAGTTTAATCCTTAAGTAAATCAAGACAAAGATACTCTTTCGATAATGAAGTTAGCGAAAAAATCTGAACTACTTTAATTTATCCATCCAAAGCTCAGTTATACGTAATAAAAAAGGTAGCTAATTACTTTTCGATTAATAGCCTACTTTAATTATTTTAGCAGACATTTCTTCCAGTAAGCCTTTATCATCATTAATATCTAAGAAAGCTATTTTTCCATCTTTAAATTTAACTCGCCCAGTAGCAACAATTTTAGTTACTTCATCTTCGTTTGTAATGCAGTCAAGTGTCGCCTTAAAAGAATATCGGTTAGCGTGATCTTTGTCTTTGGTAACTTCAATAGTTTTGACAGTTATTTGATAACCCGAACCGTCTGCATATAGTGAGTAGCTTGAAGGAATGGACTATTGAATGACAAATTTTTCATACCTATAATCTGTAAAATACTCTCCGTAAGCATCTTTTAAGAGGACGTCTATCTCATTTGTAGCATCTGAAATAGTTGACTCCGTAACGTCGTCTCCTGATTGCAATTGCTCGATAGGTTTTAATAATGCGTCAACAAGTTCTTCATTAGGTGCGGTTAGAGCTTTGTTTAAAACTGTTTTGATAGATGCAATGTTTGAATCATCTGTATCTTTTGTGGAACAAGCTCCTATCGTAATGAAACCAATCAATAAAAAACAAACAAAAATCATTTTCTTTTTCACGTTTTTCTTCCCCAGTTCTTTTAATTATTCTGAACACTATCTTGATCTTTTACTTTTATTTTATTTCTTTTCATACCAAAGCCTGTTGCTTTCAAATAGGTATAATCGTTTTAAATAGTAAGATTTATTTCCCGATTTTATTTAATTTCCCGATTTTTTTCATTTACTTTTAATAAAATTTTTCCGCAACTACCTATTCAACCCGTATTTCGTCTTATTGTGATCATTATCTTTTTATTTCTTTCTTTAAAATAATAACAGTTATTTGTAATGAATTTGACTTTATTATCTCATTTTTTAATTGCAAAGTAACGCACTTATTTGTTTACATGTAACTGTTCATTTGAGGAATAAAAAAAGAAAGACTCGTTTATTCTTTTTTAAGGTTTTTAAGTTATGATGTAGTTTAGGAAAGCTTTATTAACCATGTACATAATAAAAAGTTTTGGAAGGAGATTTATATGTTTAGTTCATTTGATTACTTTTGGCTCAATGTGGGTAGCTTAGTACTAGGTTTGACTGCTTGGATCATTCCTGTTGTTAGTATTATGCAGCGTAAGAAAAAAGCGAACAACCATTCAACAATGATTTTATTGAGTATGGGAGCTTGCGCAATTGCTTTATGGTTTCAATTATCTTATAACAATTATCTAGTTGAAATAAATGATTTACCTGCTCTTATGGATACAATCGGTACGTTAAATTGGGTTGCAGCAATTCTTCTCGTTGTAACAATTGGTTTAAATATTATTAGTCTAGTTTCAAATGGAAAGATAGAACCAACTAACTGATATGAATCTAATTACTAAACTTATTATTGACGTTAAATAATGCTCATTCAAGGCATAATGAAAAGAGTCATAAGAAAAGCCCACCTAACTAATAATTAGGTGGGCTTTTTTGTAAAATAGATTGATTGTCCGTTGAGAATAATTTAGTTTAATCTTTAGAAGTTGAGTTGCGTTCGCTTTTAAAAATACTCCAAGAACGTTTAATTGTTCTAAATAAATTTGTATTGGAGTAAACAAGGACGTTTGAACGATAAAGGAGCAAGGAAATCCAAGTTGTTAAAACGGTAAACGAAAGTGTTGCGACTAATGAAATAGCAATACCCGTTGAAGAAATATTATCTGCTGCAATTCTAAAAGGCATGATAAAGGGTGTAAATAAAGGAACGAAAGATAAAATTTCTACAATTAAATGATCAGGATTAACAAAAGCAAACATACCACCGTAAAATCCTGCTACTGCAATAAAAGCAACGGGGGAAACGGCTTTGTTGACATCTTCTATTTTTGTCACAAGCGACCCAAAGAAAGCAGCAAGAACAACGTAAAGAAAAATACCTACTAAAAATAATGCAATAGAAATTCCGATAAAGGAACCGGTAAGTTGGCTTAAATCAATAATAGAAAGCACATCTTTTACAAAATCAATTTTCCTTAATTGTATAAAAGCGATAATACCTATAATGACGTATAATAAAATTTGTGTCAGACAGACAAGTAAAATTCCAATGAGCTTTCCAAAAAAGTGAGTTGTACTAGAGACACTGGAAAGAATAACTTCCATAATCCGAGTCCCTTTTTCTGAGGCAATTTCTTGTGCAATAATCGATGAATAAGTTGTAATAAAAATGAAAATAGCGATACTAATCAGATAAGCAGCTCCATTTCTAACAAGCGACCCGGGTATTTCTGAATCATCTTCGGTCTTTATCATGCCTTCTTTGATTGTAACGATAGATTCAGAGAATTGAATAGGAGACGTTAGTGCTTCAATTTCTTGCTGGGAAAGAGCTAATTCTTTTCCTTTTAACTGTGTTTGGTAGCTAGTTAGTAAAGACCTGAGTAGTTCTGCGTTTGGTGTACCTTGGATATCCGCGCTTACATATTCAGCTTCAACAAAGTTATCTTTCACTTGAATAGTTGCATAGCCTTCAATCTCTTCATTTCCTAACGCTTTTTTTGCCTTTGCTATCGACTGGATATCTTTGTCTATTTTAAGACCTGTTTCTTTAGAAGAGAGCAAGGCTTGTACCTGTTCGTTTTCGGTAATGACAGCAATAGGTAAAGAGTCATCTTCAGCATTGCTAACAAAATAGCCTATCCCTAGTCCGATGCCTATAATAATTAAAGGAGCAAGAATCATAACAATAAAGCCAACAGATTGGACGTTTTTTCGATAAGATTCCTTTAAAATAACCCAGAACTTATTCATTCTTATCACCAGCTTTCATTTTGAAGATTTCTTCTAGTGTTGGTGGTTGTTGATCAAAAGTTGTGATGTACCCATTTTGAGTAACACGTTGAAAAATATCTTTTCCATATTCAGGGGAAGTCAGTGATAAGGTATAAGTTTGGTTGCCTGTTTGTTTTACTTCTTTTACTCCTGGCATAGCTTCTAAAACTGTTTTTTCTAGAGGAGTTTCTAAATACAATTTTGTTCGTCCGAATTGTTCTCTTATATTATGAACAGTTCCGTTTAAAACAATTTTTCCATCTCGTAACATAACTAAGTGGTCGCATAAATCCTCTACGTTATTCATATTGTGACTAGAAAAAATAATACTAGCACCTCGTTCTTTTGCTTCCATGATCCCTTTTTCAAGTAAATCAGCATTTACTGGATCAAGACCACTGAATGGTTCATCGAGAATAATCAGTTTTGGGTCATGAATCAGTGTAGATATAAGTTGGATTTTCTGTTGATTTCCTTTTGATAAAGTCTTAACTTTATCTGTTTTCTTGCCTTTAACTTTAAATTTCTCCATCCATTCATCTATATGAGGTTCAATATCTTTTTTACTTTTACCTCTTAATTGAGCAAAATAAATTAATTGCTTTTCAATAGTAACTTTAGGGTATAACCCTCTTTCCTCTGGTAAGTAGCCTACTTGATTATATTCTGATCTACTTAGCGGCTTATTATTCCAAAGAACTTTTCCTTCATCTGGATGCAGTAAATCAAGGATGAGACGAAAGGTCGTTGTTTTTCCAGATCCATTTTGGCCAATTAATCCTAAAATAGTCCCTCCAGGAATCATAAAATCAACAGAATCAACTGCTGTTAAGTCACCAAATGTTTTCGTTAAGTTTCTTACTTTAAGCATATGTTCTCCTCCTTAAGCATAGTTCATAACATAAATTATCTCTTAAATTCTAACACTAGTGATAAATAAAGTAAAATAAGTCTAGTATTTTAATAATCCAAATCGGATCCACTCAAAATTGACAGTTAACAGGTGTTGATCTGATTGATCTTTCACTATCGATTTGCTCATTTAAAGTTACTAGCTAGAAAAAAGGAAGAGAAAAGCAAAAATGGATAAAAACGAAAAAAAAGAACCTTTATTCAACCAGGCTCTAGATATATATTTATAGGCAGTTTCATGTGTTTGATACACGATTTTATGTCATATTATAATTATCTTTTCATTTTATTTAAAACCTACAAAAACACCCTTTATATACTTAAAGATAAGGTATAAAAAGTAAATGACAACTAAAAAAATCACTGCATAAAGCCATATTTGATTAATATCCATAATTTTTTGAAAGGAAATGATTACTAATAAAATAGGTAGGGGGAAAATAAACGTAACTACTATTAATCTAACCACTTTACTTTTTTTGTCATTTTTTAAATAATCTAAAAAAAAGTCAAAGAATATAGCTGTTATAACATCTAAAAAAGCTTCTATCATATAGAATTGCACCTACTTTATAATTAAGTTTAAATATTTATATAGCAATCATTTTTCTGATTTTTCAGCTAGAAAACTAGCTATGTGAACACCTAGTTAACAAAATATTTTTTACAGTAGTCTTTTTAAGAGGAGATTTTATCGAAATAAAAAATACTTAGTTAATTTTTTAATCTTATTTTTTATATTTTTTGTTTATTTTTTGTAAGAGTTATAATAATCATAAAAAAACAAAGAACAAATAATTCTATACCCTTTAAAAAACTCTTAGTCTATTTATAAATCACCGAAAACTGTAAAAGACTACCCTTAACGATTGTCTTGTACAGTTTTTAGTATGGATAGTATTCCCATTAACATTAAAAGAAGAGCTAACAAAAAAACGATAATAATTGTTCCGAAAAATAAAATTGCTGCACTAAGTTCACCTGGACTGACTAAATAAGAAAGAGTTAATGCAATAAATAAGCTACTTAAGATAGATACACCAATAAAATAGTGTCCTTTTTTTATTTTTTTATCTAATTGCTTGACCATTTTAGGGGCTCCTTTAATTAATTCGTCTAAAGAAACAGCATATATCTCACTAATTAAAATAAGGCTACTGAGATCAGGAAGGTTACGTCCATTTTCCCAGTTCGAGATTGTTTGTCGTGAGACATGAATTTTTTCTGCAACTTCTTCCTGTGTTAGTTGAAGTTCATTTCTTTTTTGTTTTAATATCGTTTGTAATTCCATATGATCTCCTTTCATTTTTATTATAATAAATAATTATAACCTATACTATCAAAGGTCTTTATAGTCATGCCATAGTTGCTCTAAGAGTATGTTACATTGCAGCTATTTCACTGTTATATTTGATTATTAAAAGCCTCCCGTCAAAAATAGAGGAGAATTTTTAGTCTCGCAGAGATCCTATTGGACTCCGAAAGAGAAAAAAGAACCTTGGATTGGCAACACTTTATTAGACAGTTTTTATAAGGTGTCTCGTTTTATAATCATGCGGCGTTAGATATCCGAGGGTTCCGTGTATGCGAATGGTATTATACCAATGGACGTAGTCCATTAGACCAGATTGTAAGCTCAATAAATCTGGAAAGCTTTTCTTTTTAACAAATTCTGTTTTAAAGACTTTAAATAGCGCTTCTGCTACTGCATTATCATAAGGTGTTCCTTTATTACTCAAAGAGCGCTGGATAGAAAAAGCATCAAGAACATCATCAATCAAACCATTATCAAATTCATTCCCGCGGTCGGTATGGAATAACTTAATTTTTGTTAAATCACATTGTATGATTGAAAGTGCTTGATAAACTAAAGCAGCATCCTTTCGGCCACCTGCGCTGTAGCCAATAATTTCTCGATTAAATAAGTCTGCAAATAAGCAAACATAGTTCCATTGATTATCAACTCGGACATAAGTTAAGTCGCTCACGACCACTCGTAAAGGCTCAGTTTGATTGAATTCGCGGTTCAACTGGTTACGGATCTTCGCTTCATTTGTTGGTGTCTTTTGTGGTTTAAACTGAGCAATTGTATAAGAAGATACTAATCCATTATCTTTCATGATTCTTCCAATTCTACGTCTTGATAATAGGATGTTTCCTTTTGAAAGTTCAACTTTAATTTTTCTAGTTCCATAGTTCCTCCGACTGTTATGGGAAATGTCTACAACAGCTTGAGTACAAGGATCCTGTTGTCTTTCTAGGTCTTTCTCTAAATAATAGTAATAGGTACTTCTTGGAAGCTCTAGGACTAGGCACATCGCTGATATGGAATAAAGATGAGCATTATGTTTAATAACTAGGACTTTCGTCCAAATATCAGCGCCGCTTGCTTTAAAATATCATTTTCCATTTCTAGTTGTGCATTTCTTTTTCTCAACTTTTCTAGCTCAAGTTCTTCAACGGTTTTATTGTCTTTTTCTTTAAATGATCCTGAATTCGTATCTTGTCTAGTCCATTTATCGAAGGCCGAAGGCGTTAAGTCATATTCGGACAATATTTCTTTTCTAGATTTCCCAGTATTATGAAGTAAAACAATTTGTTTCTTAAATTCATCTGTATAGGTTCTTCTTTGTCTTCTGGTCATAATAAAAATCTCCTTTTTAGTTTCTATTGATTCTAATAGTAGAGACCTTATCTTTATTGTCCAGTAAAGTGTAACCTATCCACCTCGATAAATAAAAGTCCACGATACATGATTTCATCTCATTTCATGTATCGTTACTTCACTAAATATACTATTGTTCTTTTATCTCTATTTTTTTATCTATTTTATTTTTTATAAAGTAAGTAATGGGAATAGATACGAGCAGAGATCCTGAAAGAAATCGAGTAGCGCCTTCATTTATTTTTCCATTTATCATTATTTCTTCAAGCATAATTAAAAAAGTTTGATAAGTTGTATATAAGCTGAACAATCCTACAATCAAAAGTAGCCAAGAGTAGACTTTTTTGTCATCTTTTTTACGAAAATAGGCATTGTGATAGACACTTATATTCGTAAAAAAGATGACGACTACAAACATTATAATCAACATCTCTGTCTCCTTGGTTGCGCCCCATTGTAAATTAAAAAATAGACCAAGTAGATAATTTAATCCAAGTAGACTAATTAAATAAATAAATGAATAATAGCCATACTTATATCGCATTAATTTCTGGTATTCATCATATTGTTTCATTTTTATTCCTCCCAAAATAAATCGTTTAATGTTAGATTAAATTCTTTACAAATCTCTCTACACAAATTGATTGTCGGATTGTAATCTCCTCTTTCAATAGCGCTAATTGTTTGTCGGGTAACGTTAACAGCATCTGCCAGCTGCTGTTGAGACATATCCTTCTTTGCTCGTTCTGCCTTTAATCTTAAATTCTTAGCCATATTATTCCTCCATATACGACAAACATAGATTGCAATAAGTAAAGTATATCATACACATAAACAGATGCAATACTTTAAAATGAGTTAGCAGATTTTTTTATTCTGCTGTGATCATAACTATTAAAAAGTTTAAAAGGCTAAAATTATCGTGTAATTCAATAAAAACTACTCCTGCTAGAACAAGACTCTATCCAATTTTATGTATCTATAAGTATAAAAAGAAAGGAGTTTTTAAAAATATGTTTAAAAACTAACTTATTCCCTGAATAATTCATACCTTTAATTTTTTGTTGTTTTTAATCAATTAACACACTTTTTTCAAATTTTTTTCAAATTAACGTTTAATAGTTTTACTTTTTGGTACTTAATTCATTTATTTATTGGTTTCTCATTAAGAAATTACGAATTTTGGGCATAGTTGGTCCTTGGTTTTGATTGGTTTTTTTAAAAAAAATTAAGGAGTTTTTAAATATAATGCCGAATCCTTTGGATTCGATTAAAGACGGCATAAAACTCCGCTTGATAAACATGCGAACTAGAAATTTTTAGATACATTTCTCTCGCAGTACTCACTAGTTTGCCAGCTACTTTGAATAAGCGAAGACGAATCGTATTAATTTGAAGTCCTTTATAATTTTTATCAAAACAAGTTGTACGCAAAAAATTGATTAGGTTGTATGCAAGGACACTTATCATCATACGTGCATGATTTTCAATAAATTTAGGGCTATCTGTCTTATCAAAATAGAAACCATTTTTTGCTTCTTTAATGTAGTTTTCCATAGCACCACGCTTTTTATACGTCTTAAAAACTTGTTTTGATGAAATATTTTCTGAAAAATTTGTGACAATAAACGTATGCTTGAAAAGTAATTCACCCATTTCTCGAATGGATTGAATGCATACTCTACGCGGTTTAGACCAAGACGCTGCTTGATAGGAAACGGAATAATAGTATTCTTCTTTTTCATTCCAAGGATAATTATCGTCGTAATACACAAACTCTTCTGCTAATCGGTATAAATTATTATTATGTTTTAGGCGAATGACAAAGTTTGACCCATATTCTTCGCATAACTCATAAATATCAGGTGTTGCAAATCCACTATCTCCACGCACTAAAATATCTGTCGTAGGGACTGCTTGATTATAATGATCTAATAACGGTTCAAGAAACTCTTTAACTCCTTTAGACGTGTATTGATTTCCTGAACGAAGTTTAGCTTTTAAAAAATCGCCCGTTAATCCATCGAATGCGACTAATGGATGATAACCGTTTGTTCGATAGTGGGCATTATAATCTGTTTGTTCCTGAATACCGAAGGTATCAGAGTGTGTAGAATCCAAATCAATAATCATATTCATATCATTGCGAACAAATCTCGCTTGGTCAATTAATGTTTGATTAAAGGTTTGTAAATCATTAATCGTTTGGTCTGTAATGCGATCAAGAAACCGAGAGATAGTCGGTTGAGAAGCCAAACACTCTTCTTGTGACAGAGTTTGTAATACTGGATCATACTGTAAGATAGTCGCAGACGAATCAGCTTTATAGCCAGCAATTAGTTGAAGAATTAGTTGTTTTAAAATTTTATGGTTAGTGTGTTTCCAATAACGACGATTTTCATTATATGAAGTGAGTTTTTTTGACAATTCTTCAAAATGAAAAGTATCCATTAATTCATCAACTAAAATTAATCCTGAATCACTCGATAAACGACCACCTGTATGAGAGACATATAAATGGTTATTGAATTTCATTGCTTTTTCTTGTAAAGTAATCATTGAGAGAACCCCTTTCTATTGGTTGGTTGTGATGATATAACCATAGCAGAAAGGGGTTCTTTTTTCATCACCTAATGGGTGATAAAGCAAATTAGTTTAAACGCTGTAAAATCAACATCGATTAGTATTTTTAGAAAAGCTATGAATTATTCAGGTATTCTACTAAAAAATTAATCGAATCTATATTTGATTTAATTTCTAGTATCGTAATTGCTTTATTACCTTAAACCTTTTGCTTAAAATAGGATGTACCCAAAATAGAGGTTACCATACATTAAATCCATACGTTTTACTAGTTACAAGAGGTAAAAAAACTCTTGGTTTAACAAGGTTCTACATACATGACTTTATCTAATTTCACGTATTTTTTTTAATGACTATTAGCTACTTATCTTTATTCTAAATTAAATAATTGACTTACACAGTTCGACTGTATACAATATAAGTATATAGTTGAACTGTTTATTTTTTATATTCTATTTTGAGAAGGGAATGAACTAAATGAAAAGAAATAAAAATCTCCCCCTTACAGAAACCGTTTATTATATTCTTTTATCTTTATTTGAACCCGCACATGGGTATTTAATTATGCAAAAGGTTGAAGAATTGAGTAATGATGAAGTGAAAATGGCCGCAGGAACATTGTACGGAGCGATTGAAAACCTACTAAAATTGAAATTTATTAAGCCGGTTGAGAGTGTAGATAAGAGGCGTAAAGTTTACATCATTACACAAGAAGGAAAAAACATCCTACTTCTTGATTGTAAAAGAATGAAACACATAGTCGCTATTACTGGAGAAAATTTGACTCAGGAAGGTGTATGAGTATGAAAAAATTTAAATTCTTTTTTAATCTTGATAAAGAAGAGAAATGGTTAAATGAGCAGTCCAACGAAGGCTGGGAATTATATGACAAAAAAGCGGATTATAAATTTCGTGAAAAAGCGCATTCTTCTACTATAAAAATTGATTACCGTACGTTTAAATCAAAAAAAGATTTTCAGGACTATAAGACCCTTTTTAAAGATAGCGGATGGGAACATATTCCAGGTAGTAAAACATCAGGAAAACAATATTTCAAAAAAATAGAAAAGAGTGCTAGCGCAGATATCTTTTCTGATAACTTTTCTAAGGCTGAAAGGTATCAAAGAATGGCCCGCGTATGGGCGTCTTTAGCAATGAGTTATTTGGTGATATTAATATCCCTATATCTAACTAAAATAGTTGACTTCCAAACACTATTAAATCCAAAATCATTGTATCTTACTCCCGGACTATGGGACCTTTCAGGATCCTCTTTTTGGAAAGCATTTTTATTTGAAACACCTTTTGCGATAGGGAGGGGATTTAGTTGGCTGATCATTCCTACTTTAGTTCTTTTGTATATTATTTTTGCTGTCAAAGCTCATTATCATTATAAAAATGCTCTCTTAAACGATTAAACAATAATTGATCAATTCAATAAAAAAATAAAATTAATTACTATATTTTGAAAGAGAAAAAGTTGTATAATAAAATGACTAAACGGTAATAATTTTGTATTTGATAAATATATATTATAATCTTTTTAGGAGGAACGCATATGGAGTTTTATATTAGACCAATCAAAAGTGGCGATGCTGAAGGATTAAATAAATTGAGACGTATGCCAGGAGTCTTCGAAAACATTTCTGGGCTACCGTCAGAGAGAATACAACAGAATGAAGATTTTGTTGTTAACATGGATGCTAATCAACACCAGTTTGTTGCTATTTCAAAGCTCGAGAGTAATGAAGAACTAATTATAGGAACTGCTGGATTATTTGTGAATGGTAATCATCGTAGACGACATTGTGGGACTATAGGCATAATGATTCATAAAGACTACCAAAGTAAAGGTGTTGGTACTGCTCTAATAGCCGCACTTATAGACATAGCAGATAATTGGTTAATGCTTGTGAGACTCGAACTGACTGTATTCGAGGACAATAAGAACGCCATATACCTATATGAGAAATTTGGATTCGAAAAAGAAGGACTTAAACGGTTTGCAGCGATAAGAAAAGGAAAATATGAAAATGAATGTGTCATGGCAAGAATAAATTTCACTCTTTATTCCTCTTTAAAAAGTTAATTGATAAATAAAAAGAACCTTGTTAAGACAAGGTTATGGATACATGAATCTATCTCATTTCATATATAAAAACGTGAGGGGTGTTTGTAACTAGTAATAGGAGTTTTTTTATAATAAGAATTACATAAAACTGAGAAATATTAGACGTATGCAACTTAAAGTTGCTAAAAAGCAATCAGAGATTTGTAGTATTCCTATTAAGGGTCATCTAAAATGTAGTTGAGGTGAAAAAATGACTTTTTCTGATAATTTAAGAACATTAAGAAGTAATAAACGACTAACTCAAGAAGAACTCGCCGAATTATTAGATGTCTCACGACAAGCTGTTTCAAAATGGGAGTCTGGTAACGGTTATCCTGAAATGGATACGTTAATTAAATTAAGTGAATTATTTGATGTTTCATTAGATAAATTAGTAAAAACTCAATTTATAGAAGATCTTTCAACTTCTAATGATAAAAATCCTAAAGATGATAATAGAAAGAAACTTATCATTTTAGCAGTCTTTTCTTTTATTATTTTTGCTACAACTATGTCTTCTAATAATGATACGGGATGGATTATACTAATCTCCTTAGTAAGTTTCATAACATTCCAGATGTTAGTATTTCGCGTGGTTAAAAATACTAAATCAAATTTACATTCCAAGTAAATCATAAATTATGAGTTTAAAATGCATTTTTTAGTACAAAATATTTATAAATGAGTTTGTCTTAATTTTAATTATAACAAGCTCAAAAAAGCGATTAAATAATGAATATAAAAGAGATTAGGTATGTTTTGTGCTCTGCTTTTTACTTTCAAGGTGAAAAAAAACCCTGTTTTTGAAGGGTCCGTATACACGATTTTGTGTCATTTCATGTATGTGTTAACCTGAAAGAGAAAGAAAAGGAGTTTTATTATGACAAAATCAAAAAATGAATTTAAAAAAAGAATCTTACAAGATGCTATAATTTTAATAGTTTTTTATATTTTATGTTCGATAGTTTTAAGCTTAAAAATACTTATTACGATTTAACATTAATCTATTCTGTAGTAGGTTTTATTTTAGCACCTCGCTCATTATTTGATTTAAATAAGTTTAGAAATAAATAATAAGCTATCAATAGGGTACGTCCTACCGGTAGTGATTCTAACACTTGATTCAACAACATCCTTGATACATAATTTTACATCATTTCATGTGTTGAGATGCTTTAATGAAATAATTTATGTCATAATAAAGAATAGATTTGAAAGGAGTTTTTTTATGAAGTATTACATATTAATTGCCTTTATGTCTTTTTTTATTTTGATTAAATTAATCGCTATGATTAAAATATCTAAAGGTCATTACTATTCAAAGATTATTCAAGATTGGACTTTTATTCCATTAGGTTTTAATGGATTTGAAGAGTTACCTAAAGAAAAACAAACAGTTCTAAAATCGTCAGTTTATTTAAGCTGTAGTTTAGATATTTTATTTGCGGTTATTAGTATGTTTATTGTCCGTACAGTAGCAATTGAATGGACATTAATTCTAGCGCTTCTTTTATACTTAAATCCGATTTTATTTTGCACCCATTTGAGTAGCCTTTTAAAAAAAGTTTCATACTAATATTTTTTTAAAGAGTTAGTAAATATAAAAATAAAGTCATCTATTTTATTGTAAGTTAGTTATTTCCATAGTGCTTAAATTAAGTCTACCCAAAATCGACAGTTAGCAGGTATTGAGCTGATTGAGTTTCCGCAGTCGTTTAAACGTGTCGATTAAACTGGTTAGATTTACTAACTAGAAGAAAAGAGGCTAAACATGATAAAAATGAAGAAACCTTATCAAGCTTTAATTTTTGGTTTGTTTTCGGGATTAGTCCAATTCTTTATAAATGGACCATCTGATTTTATTATTGGAGGTTTTATAGTAGCTTTACTCGTTTTATATTTTTTTTATGATGAAAAAAACAACTACATAAAACATGATTAATCATGTAACATAATCCAGGAGGTACTCCGTGAAGAAAGCTATTTTTAAACAACCTTTTTTCTACATTGCTTTACTCAACTTTATCTTAGCTTTAGCCTTTATTTTCCAAGACGGATTATTAGCTCGTTTGGCAAGTTTTGTTTGGTTTTTGAGCTTTTTACTTAATCTTTATAATGCTAATAAAGCTGTTCACAAAAAACAAATTATTCTTAAAAATCTAAGAGACTAGGTTTTAAGAAAAAGCGTAAAAAAAGAACCTCGATAAAGCAAGGTCCACGATACGTGATTTTATCTAATTTCATATATCTGTTAGCCTTTAAACAACAAATCAATTGAGTGAATAGATATTCACTAATTGATTTTCGTAGTTAAATTTTTCTATGATAAGGAGGATCTATATGCAGTTTCCATCAAATATCGTAGTTGCAGTAATAATTTCTGCAGTACATAATTTAATTTCTTTCAATATTAAATTATCTAGTAAATACAAAAAGAAATTTCGTCTATACTCTGTTGTAGTCAATTTAATCTTTATTGCATTCCTATTAGGTTTTTCTATGTTTTTCAAAACATCTTTGCCTAATCAAGGAATAAACATTTACTATAATGGTTTATCTATATTGTATTTTTTATTATTTATCCCTTTGGGAGTAGTTTTGATACTGCTGTTTAAGAAATTAATAATGAACGCAGATATCTATTTAGTTTTTTTGAAATATGTGATAATTATTGGAGCTATCATTACATTGACAGGAATAATTGCTCTAGGATATGTCCTTTCTATCTTAACTTTTTACGGTTTCGCTCCTTAATCTGCATATAAAAGTAAACTTAAAAACAAAAACCCCCCTGCCAAAAGGCAATATAGTGACCCCAAAAAGTTGGACTTTATTTAGAGTAGAGAAATCTACTCTATTTTTTTGCTTTTAAGCTACTAGAGAAGGAGAGAAATGATGTTCCCGATAATGAACTGGGCTCATCCAATTTAACTTCTCTTTTATGCGATCGTGATTATAATAGTGAATATATTTGATGATTTCTTGTTCCAGCTCTCTATAACTATGAAAAACATTTCCATAATACATTTCCTGTTTTAGTAGTCCAAAGAAATTTTCTATTGGAGAATTATCAAGACAATTCCCTTTTCTAGACATACTTTGGAATATATTATCTTTTCTCAGCTCAGCGCCGTAGGCCTTCATTTGGTATGCCCAACCCTGATCAGAATGGAAAGTTCGTCTAAATGGACACTTTTCAGTTGCTTTAATAGCATCGGCTAAAGCCTCCATAATAGTGATACCATTCGGTTGTTTTGTGATTTTATAGCTGACTATCTCCTTATTATACATGTCCATAAAAGGATCAAGGTATAATTTTTTTATCTGCAGATTCCCAGATGGATCATTTTCGTAATACTTAAATTCTGTTGTATCCGTCGTTATCTTTTGATAGGGGATAGTTGTATCAAATCTGCGGCTGATACGATTAGGAGTAACTTTTCCAACCGTTCCTTTGTAGGAGCTATACTTACGTGATTTACGAGAAAAAGAAGTAACTTGTAAGTTTAGTTCCTGCATAATGCGTTGAATTCTCTTTTTATTTACAACGAAACCACGATTTCTTAATTCTGCCTTTATACGACGGTAACCGTAATCTTTGTGTTGGTCCCGTATTTCTAATATAAGTTGCTTTAACTCTGTATCTGGATCCTTCTGTTTAAAACGTTTTTGCCAATACATGTAGGTTGATTTAGGATAATCAATAGTCATTAAGATATCTTTTAATTGGAATTTTTCTCGGAGTCTGTAGATAATTTTTGCAGTTGGTTCGTTTGATTTTGGTTTTCCTCGGTCTGCAGACTCCGCAATTCTTTTAAAAAAGCATTTTGAATTTCTAAAGATAATACTTGATTCTCAAGCTCTTTGATCCGTTCTGAATTTTTATCAGTAGATTTAATAGGGCTGTTTTTATTTAGTTGGTTAGTGTTTTTATTTTTCATTTTAGCCGGACGTCCCTTCGGTTTTGAGAGTCCTTCAATGCCTTCGGCATGAAATGCCCTTACCCAATTAGCGATTAAGGATGGGTTGTTTATCTTGAGCTTCAATGCAAGCTGCTGATAGGATATCTCAGTAGTTAGATACAACTCTATCGTATCTATCTTGAATTGAACAGAATAATGATTGTCTTTTTTACTTCTGATTAGCCCATCCTCACCGAATTGTCTATAATTAGCGACCCATATTTTGAGTTGGGATCCACTTTTTCCTGGGATACCATATTTTTTAGCCAAAAACTTGTATCCACCAGCTCCATCTAAATAACTCTTAACAACCGTTAGCTTAAATTCGAAACTATATTTTGCCATACAAAAACCCCCTAAGTTTAGATTTTCCAGGTCTAACTTTCGGGGGTCGGCTCACAAAGGGGGTTTTTGTTTTGCACGAAAAAAGAGCAGAAAGGACAGACGGTTTTTAGCCTTGCAAAGACCACACTTTACGATGTGAAGTATAGTAGGTTATATTTTGTTAGAATCCTAAAATAAATAAAGGTTCGTGATACACGATTATATGTATTTAAAACTATAATTAATTATTGTAAGGAGAAACTATAAATTAAAAAAATTCGTTATTTTTAATCCAAATTTTTTTAAGAGTGTCTACTTAAAGACAAAAATTGGGTTAAATATAGAAAATCTGTTCTTACGGCAGCTCTTTTCATCTTGTTTGCTACTAGCATACATACATATTTACATTACTTCCAGCCGCCAGTAAGCGTATATTTACTTTTATCTTTTATAGCCTTATTTGTCTAGACTGTATCTATCTCGGTTATTGTTACAAACATATTAAATATCTTAGCTGAAATAAAAAGAGATAAGGATAAAGTAAAAGCTCGCGAAGAGTTTGAGCTACGTGAAGCATTAAAATTACTTATAAAAATATTAGAAGAAGAAATGAAAAGCCTTAGGAAATACAAGAGTTACGAGAAGGCAAATCATTTAAAAACATTAATATCCGAAATTAAAGAAATATTAGTTATTTTTGATTATGAAACAATAGATACCATTCCAATATTTTTAGATCATCTTATAGAAAAAATTGAACTGTATGATCTAGATTCACTTTCAGATAATGAGATAAAATATATAATTAAAAAACATAGAGTTGTAGAAAAAGTTGAAAAAAAAAGTTAATATAAACAAATCAAAAAAAATAAAAGTAAAAATTAATAATAAAACCAAAATAAAAGATGTAAAGCAGAGAGTTTTATCTCTTTATTTTGGTTTGCTTTTAAAAAATCGAGCAAGGCGACACTCCTTTTTCTAACTTATTTTGAAAAAATAAATTTGAAAAGGGAGTAGGGTTATAGAAAACTTCCTATCCCGTCAAAACAACGTTTCGGGGTAAGTAGTCACATACCCCGTTGCCTGCCTAACATAGCTTTCTATTTTAAAATTAGGATCACGTATCAAAAATAAAAAATGTACTCATACTTTTACAGCTTAAAGAGTCCAATGACTCTATTTTAATAAACAGTGTTTCAATTTATTTTGAAAGAAAAAGAAAAGATAAACTAAAAAAATAATTAAATTTTAAATGGATTTTAACTTACGGAGCGAATCCATAGTGAGTAAAAATAAATAAAACGTACCCCATTAGTGTTAGTGCGATTAAAAAAATAAGAATAATTAAAAGGACGAAGTATTTCACGATTTTTGGAAAACCTTCTACATTCATGAACCATTTGCTTGTGTAATAAACCACTAAACTGAGTAGCGGAAAAGATAATAAAAAGTAAAAAATATCTAGTCCGCATGAAAGAACAGAAAAATAGGACGTGCTTGTGCAGTGATCATAAATAAAGGCATAACAATTAAAAAAATAATAAAGAGAACCTGAATAAAAATCGAATAGAAACGAAAAACAGTTTTATATTTACCAGGTATCTTAAACGCTATAAAAATATAAATAAGAGCGGCTATTAAGGCAACAACCACATTTGTAGGGAAAAACATCTACTCACTCCTTTTATGTTTAGTTAGCTAGTCTTTCGTTCTTCAAACTAACGTTAGAATAGCCTAATTAAAAAACAGAGTCATTCTTTTGTTTAAACATTCCTTATTCGTCCATTTAAGCCGTTTTTAACGTTCTAATCAGAGCAGACCTGTAGTTGCGTGTCGAGACTTAAACTGGTTAAAAGAGCTTGTTTTCCCTATTTAAAACGGACTTGGATATGTAGGGCTTGCTCTGTACGAACGAAGTAAGATCTTTACTTCTTTCATTCTTAACGAAACAAGCCTTTTAAGCCCCTTTACGGTTATGACTTGCGTTTCCTTGTTTCTTTGCTGTTAACGAAGCGACTTCTTTTGAACTTAAAAAACCAATTAATGCTGAGTTATTCAGGAAAGATTGACTAAACTATTTTCATTTATCGAACCTAGTAAAAAAACTGCAAAACCTAAAGTAAAAGGCCTACAATTTGAATTATTCAATCATTTTCAACAGATAAAAACTCACCAGTTTCAGCATTCAAATGGATATTTACTTCGTTATTTCCTTCTTTAAATTCTCCTGTAAATAAGGGCGTATTTGTCTCCTCATCTGCTTCTAGATTCCAAGAAACGAGAGCAGCATTTGGAGCTTCTTTCTTAGATTTGTCAATCAATTCATCTATAACCATTAACTCATCCACCATCAATTCTTGGTCATCATAATCTAAGTCTTTCTTTTCTGTATTATTTTTTGTTTCTTCTCCGTTTTCAGCATTTACTTCCCAGTCGATTTCTTGAGTATCATTGAAACCGCTGATTTCATATGTGTAGTTGCCAAAATCCTTATCAAAATCAATTGAAGAAATAGCTGCATTTGGATACGCGCCTTGGAAATCAGCAACTGCTTGTTCGTACGTTATTGAAAAACTTTCCCCCTCAAAGTTTTTTGATATAGAATTAGAATTATCTGATTCCGTCATTATCGAATTATTCGTGGGTGCTTCTGTGCCGCCACATGCAGCTAAAAGCATTACAACACTCCCACTGATTAAGCTTATTTTTGTTAACATAGTATAACCTCCTCCTTATTATGTTTCTATAATAACAAATTAACCGAAAACTTAATATAATTTCATCTTTTTTTAAGACGGATTATTTTAGAAATAGTTAAAAAAATGATCTATTCACTAAAAAAGAAGGAATAAAATGATAAAAAAGAACCTTGACTGAATAAGGGGTCATATACACGATTTTATAGAAATTCATAGATCAAATAATAATGGACGGGTAAGTATAGCGTTTATTTGTGATTATTCAAAACAATCTGTTTGTAGTGTGGATATTAGAATAATTGAGTTTTACGTTTTTTTAGGATAAGGTATAAATGAGCAGTTAAAAAGAATAGTATGTGAGATGGTATGCATTGCTTAAATAATTAATAAAAGAGTGTAAAAAATTTGAAAAATAATTTATTATCTATCATCGTACCTTGCTACAATGAGGAAGGAGTTTTACCTATTTTTTTTGAAACAGCACAAAAAGAATGTGAGCAGCTAACTTCAGTATCTATTGAGTATATTTTTGTTAATGATAGTTTGAAAGATAAAACACTCACTATTCTGAGAAATCTTTCTAACACCTATCCCAATACAGTGAATTACATATCATTTTCACGAAACTTTGGTAAGGAAGCTGCTCTTTATGCTGGATTACAACATGCAAAAGGTAAGTATATAGCTGTAATGGACGCGGATTTACAAGGTCCTCCTAGTTTGCTGCCCAAAATGCTAGATACCTTACAAAATACTAACGAAGAAATTGACTGCGTAGCTACACGCAGAAGCTCACGTGAAGGTGAGCTATATATACGATCTTTATTTGTACGACAATTTTATAGACTAATTAATCGTATATCAGATACAGAAATAGTCGATGGGGCAAGGGATTTCCAAATGATGACGCGTCAAATGGTTGACGCTATCCTCTCGGTTACAGAATATAACCGTTTTTCAAAGGGAATTTTTAGTTGGGTTGGTTTTAATACCTACTATTTAGAATACGAAAATATAGAACGTGCTGCCGGTCAAATATCTTGGTCTTTTTGGCAATTGTTCAAATACTCTATTGATGGAATTGTAGCGTATTCAGGTATTCCATTGTCTATAGCAAGTTTTGTTGGGTTTTCATCGTTTCTCTTTTCGCTTGTATTTGCTCTTTTTATTATTATTCGAACAATCATTTTTAAAGACCCTACTTCGGGGTGGCCTTCACTGGTCTGTTTAATACTAACAATTGGAGGAATTCAATTGTTTTGTTTGGGCATTTTAGGGAAATACCTTGGGAAAATGTTTCTAGAAACAAAGAAAAGACCTCTTTTTATTATTAAAGAAGAAAACGACCCAAGTAATTAGTGGGCTATTCTTTATTTCTAAAAGTAAGCATGTTTTGCACATATATTTACAGTAATTTATATACTCTATCTAAGGGAAGCAAGTAAAAAATAGTTCGTTTTTAATATCGCTATTTGGAGGTAATTAAAATTAGCCCAGAAAAAAATAAATATACGTTTCCAATAAATGTGGGAATCATAATTATAATTGCTACTTTACTGATAGCACCACAAGTAATTATGGAAACTATGATTATTGGATCTGATTCAATATTTCATTTTAATAGATTTTATGACACGGCTTCTCAAATAAGAAATGGAAATTTCCAATATTTTATTCACATGTATGGCTTTCAGCAATCTGGTAGAATTGTAAATGCTCTTTACGGCCCTATGATGGCTTATTTTCAAGGTTTACTCGTTTTGATCAGCCCCTCATGGTTTGCATACCAAGTATTATCGAATTTCATTTTATACTTAGTTGCGGGCTTAAGTATGTACTTATTTCTAAGAATAAGTTCTATTAAAAAAGAGATTAGCTTATTTAGTAGTATCTTATTCATGACCACGTTTTCTGTTCAATACTGGATTATTAGACAAGGATTTTCAGGTTGGGGCGCTGCTTTTCTTCCACTTTGTCTATTACCAATTATTCAGTTCAAAAAAAATAATACATTTAATTTTCTTGAAGTTGGATTTTTTGTTGCTTTGATGACACAAATACACCTATTTACTGCGCTAGTTGTTGTCTTGATTTACTTTGCTTACTTTGTGGTTTTATTTTTTAAAAAGAATATAAACAAAATAAAACTTTTATTTTCTCTTTTTTGTGCTGTTCTATTTTATTTACTTCTTACTTTAAATATTTGGTATAGCATATTAACTATTCACGAAGGAAATACTCTCAATCCACCATTTATTAATAAAACAATTTACCTAAATACAATAACGGCAAATAGTTATCATTGGTTATTTAGTCCTTTTCCTTTGTTTTTAATTATTGTGTTAAAAGTCTGTTATGACAATAAAATGTGGAAATCGTATGATGTATTTGATAAAGCAACGTCTTTTTTGATTTTCTTATTCTTCTTGCTCACAACTAATGCAATACCATGGAAGTTTTTATCAACAAACCGTTTATTGGGTGTTGATTTCATTCAATTTCCTTTTCGGTTTTTTGTTCCATTTACGGTACTATTGTTACTATCTTTTGCAAAAAATTTAAATACCTCCTTTTTATCTTCTGAGAAAAAAACTTGGCTTAAATCAATACTCGTTTTGTCATTGATTCAAGTATTACTTATGACTATTTTTGTATCCTTTAGATGGAAATCAAATGAACCTGTCTTAGCTTCTAGGCACCAGTTTTTGTTTACTGATAGTCCAGATTTACTGAAACAGTCTTTTTTTAATAGAGATAAATCTTTAAGTCTTGAGCTTGTTCAGAAATCCACACCTGACTATCTACCCATTTATTTTCACGATGATTCAAATAAATATGTTGAATATGAAAAATATATTCTTGATGAAAATAAAAAATATAAAAAAAATATAGAAAAAAATTCCATAATCATCAGCTGGGAAGGTGAATCTTTAGAAGAGCGTAATATTCCTATAATTGTCTATCAAAATACAAATATTTTTTATAATACCAAGAAGTTAACTGCAAATGATATGCAGTTAACTTCTATTGGAACTCCTATAGTAAAAGATGAAAAGGGTAGAAACGTTATGACCATTTCTTATGGGAAAACAAAATATTTTTCAAGTATATTACTTATTACAGTAATTACTTGGGTATCCTATGCGGTCTATAAAATTTTGAACCTGGTTAAAAAAATTAATAAATGTTAATCAATTTATTAGATTCATTTCTTATTCGATTTTGGGTTTATTTAAAAATCAGAGAAAATGGAGGACATCATGAAAAATTATAGCGATAATAAAATACCTAAATTAATTTCTCGTCCGATTCTTGGAGCTCTTACAGCAGTCATTGTAATTTTTGTTGTTAAACTTTTATTTGATATCCCTCCTGCAGTTCATGATTTTATTTTTGATACTGTTTTTGTACTAATAATTAGATTAGCCATTTATAGAACCTTCTTTAAAAAGCCTTCTTTAAAAAAATAAAAAGTAACTATTTTGTTCTAAGAAAGTCCCCTGCCAAAAAGGGAATTTTTTTGTTTTGCTCGAAAAGAAGAAGCAGGGATTCCGACGTTTTTCGTGCCTGTTTACGACGAACCTTTTCAGCCTAAAGGCGAAAAAAGGCGCAAGAGAACCGACTGTTTTTAGTCTCGTAGAAACCACATTTCACTGAAATCCTAGAGAAAAAAAGAATATCTTTAAATCAAGGTTCCTGACACACAATTTTGTGTCATTTCATGTATCTATTGCGTAATTAATTTTTTTCATCTTTTTTATCTAATTTTTGCAAATTATTAAAAGCAATAACACAAAAAACTGAACTAAGTATCCCTAATGTAAAAAAAACAACTCTAACATGAAAATGACCTCGATTCATTGTAATTTATATACAAAAATATGAGAAATTCTATAAAGTTTGCTATCTTTATTGTAGCAAAGATAAGCTCGATCCAATAACATTCTAGACATACGATTTTATGACATTTCAGGTATTGGGTACGATTAGAAATGTTAAAAGATAGAAATAGATACATATCTATTTGACCAAGGGATCTTTATACTCTTTTTTAACTTTTTATTTTCAATATGATTTTTTTCAGATAATTATATGAACTTTATCTTGATTATATAATGGCGGTACTATATTATTTAGTATTGAAACAAAACGGAGGTAACTGATTTGAATAATGTATTAGTAAACTGGATTATAAGATTTGTTAAAGGAATCTTTATTGGATCCGGAGCAATATTGCCTGGGGTTAGTGGAGGTGCATTAGCAGCGATTTTTGGGATCTATGAGGAGATTATAAGCTTCCTATCAAACTTCAGAAAAGAATTTAGAAATAAAATAGTATACTTATTGCCTGTTGGTTTGGGAGGAATATTTGGCGTATTTGTCCTCGCCTATCCTATTGAATCCTTACTTAGAACTCATCCCGTTTATATTTTACTTTTTTTTATGGGGTGTATTTTTGGTACAGTCCCTTTATTGTACCGACAAGCCGGAAAATACGGGCGTAGTGGTAAACACTTACTTATAACCATTTTTACCGCAACCGTGTTCTTCTTTTTATTGGTCTCGGCAAACCTGTTCCTTGACGTCGAAGTTTCTAAAACCCCGCTCACGTGGGTTATAGTTGGAGTTATTTTCGCTTCGGGACTCATTATACCTGGTTTAAGTTCTTCTAACTTTCTTATCTATATGAACTTGTATGAACCTTTAACTAAAGGAATCAGCAGGCTGGATTTTTCGATTCTTATCCCAGTAGCAATCGGTGGACTGTTATGTATTATATCCTTATCAAAATTGGTTAATTATTTGATGAATTTGTATTACGCAATAATATTCCACTTTATATTAGGTGTTGTTATCGCTTCTACGCTTATCATACTTCCTTCTCAGCAAGCATTCGCAGCGTTATCTGCTATTGAATTTTTTTTTTCAATCATGCTTTTTTTCGTAGGGTTGATATTAGGATTGTGGATGAGCAAGTTGGAGTTAAAATATAAACCTGAAAATTAAATTAAAAGGAGAGCCCTTCAAAAGACGGGGTCTCCTTTTAATTTAAATGTTTTTGAGTTTCTTCGAATTTTAAATCGCCGCCTAGTAGCCTCACAACACAATCTTTTGGATAGGCACCTTGCTTTTTTTCTCTATTTTAAGGAAAGTCCCCTGCCAAAAAGGCAAAGGAGTTTTTTTGCCCGAAAAAAAGAGGCAGGGATTCCGACGTTTTTCGTGCCTGTTCACGACGAACCTTTTCAGCCCAAAGGCGAAAAAAGGAGCAGAGAGGACAGACTGTTTTAGCCTCGAATAGACCATATTTTACGATGTAAAGTATAGTGGTTTATACATTACTGAAATTTTAAGACTAAAAAGAACCTCGATAAATCAAGGTCCACGATATGCGATTCTATCCAATTTCATGTATTTGAAACGAACTATTAATAATTATTGCAACTAATAAAAGTTGAAAGTTACATAAGAAATAATGTCATATTAAAATAAGAGGCTGGGACTTTTTATCCCGACCTCTTTCGCATATCTAAATCTCCATTCTAGAACGTACTCCAAAAAGTAAACTCAAAGCGCTGTATGTCAGACTGCTTATTTTAATTAACGTTTTTTTCCTTTTACTTTATCTTTGAACTTGTTTGTTACCTTTTTTAAGTGACTCGTATGAGGTCCAACTCGTCCTTTTAAATCACTAACTTTATCAACAACTTTTGATAAGTTTGTTATCTGTTCATCAGATAGCTTTTCTACAACATCTAAAGCTTTTTTATTGCCTTTTAATCTATCTTTAACAAAATTCTTCGCTTTTTGACGATTAGCAGATACTTCTATTTTAGCCATAGCTTTATTTGATATAGATAAAACAACAGATCCAACTACTACTGCAGCACCTAAACCGACTAATAAATTGCGTGAGCTTCTTTCCATAAACGACACATCTCCTTTTTATTATTTCTCTATTAAAAATAACAGAAAACAAATAAAAACACGAATAAAACACCTGATATTATTGTTTAAATTCATTATTTCATTTTGTTTAATAAAAGGAAATGAAATATAAGGAATTTCAAGGCTTGAAAGTGCTGTATAAGTACGCTTCCAAATGCCGTACGTGTAAAATAGTTCTCGAGAGGATATTATCTTTTTACTAACAAAAATAAAGAAGGCGTTCTATCATAAATGTATGCTTACGCGGCAAATACATAAATGGAAGAGGCCTTCTTATGGATAACATTATATCAAAATTATACGAAATAATAAAGGAATCAAGCGATTTAATTGCTACAGAAGAATCTATTCAGCTTTATATGTATGAAGTATTTACGGAATTATTAGGAGATATATTTATACACATAAACCAAACGATTAAGGAACAAAAGCAACAAGAAGGATGGAAAGTAAAGCGAGAAGATTGGAAAACAGTCCAATTTATTTTTGGGCCTGTCCGTTACCGTCGTACTTTAATGGCAGATCAAGAGAATCAAAATCATTATCCATTAGATGAGTGGTTGGGGATTCGAAAATACCAACGTCATAGTCCGCTCGTAGAAGTCAAAGTAGCAGAGTTAGCCAGTAAGTGTACCTATCGGGACACCGCTGAAACACTGAAAGAATGGACAGCAGTAGCGATGAGCCATCAAACAGTAGGCAGCCTCCTTAAACGAGTGGGAGAAGCACAAGCGCGTGAAGACGAAGAAATGGTGATTGAGCTAGAAGAGTCAGCAGCGTTACCAGAAGGAAAAAAAGTCGATTATTTCTATGCCGAAGCAGATGGTGTATTTGTCCGTGGGACAACAAAGAAAAAAAGTTTAGAGGTTCATCATGCACTTGTTTATGAAGGCTGGCAGAAAAATGGAAAGAGAGTCTCCTTGAAGGAGCCTAAAGCCATTATGACGACTAAAAAGACGGCTGGTTTTTGGGCAGAAGTACAGGCTTTTACGGCGACTCATTACGCGTTACAACACGCTCAAATCATTACCAATAGCGATGGTGGACCAGGCTATACCGCAGATAAATTCCAAGAAACTTTTTCGCAGTCGAATTATCCCGTGTTGAATCAATTAGACGCTTATCACATCTTTCAAGGCCTGAACCGTGCTTTTGGTGTACAAAGTAATCTCTTTAAACAGAACATTCATCAAGCGCTTAAAAAACATGATTTAGAGGCCCTAACGATCTGGTTGGACACTTATGAAAGTACCTTAGAAGAAACACAAGCAGTAGAAAAACTGACTAGTTTTCGAACTTATCTTTTAAGAAATTGGGATCGGATTTTTGATTGGCGAGAAAAAGTAGAACAAGTACCGAAGGATGCCAGAGGTTTAGGCGCAATGGAATCGAATCAACGCCATATTTCTTATCGGATGAAAAAACGTGGAATGCATTGGAGCGAAGTCGGTTGTGAAGCCATGGTGAAAGTGAAACAAGGGATCTTAAATCAAACGTTACGTGAAGCATATCTTCACCAGCAAACTAGAAGTACAAGACAACAACGTAAGGTGAAACAAACCGTTCGTGTATCGTCTTTAATGCATCAAAAGACGCGTCAGTCAGTTGGGGCAAAGAAAGGAACGATTCCGTTGTATGCCCCTCATTCTTCAGCAATGGGGCAGTTAATTAAAAGTTTTCGATAATTCCTGTCTGTTTGGGGAAGGTTCCATTTTTTTGGAACGTTCTCCAAACAGATGGGCCAGCAAACGGCAAAGCCGTGCGGTAGCAGATAGGTGTACAAAAGTAGAACGCCAAACTAGCCTAGTAATAGGACGACCGAGTTAGTGTAAAATAATTGTTGGAAACTAAAAAAAAGAAACAACTCCTGTGTTAAACTGTTTTTACCACTAAAAACATAGAACAGGAGTTGTTCCTTAATGGACATTATACAGTATGCAGTTGAAAAAATCAGTGAAACAATGGTAAAAAATTTAGATTTAACACAAAAGAAAGAATTGGTTTTCCATAATCTTATTTCTGACGTCCAAGAATCGATGAATCAAATTGGTATTGCTTTAGTAGAAGACTTCATTGAAAACTTAGATGATTCTCTAAAATACTATCCAGGAAGAAAAAAAGCCTGGCATGTTCAACGGAAGAATGATGAGAAAAGACTTTCTACTACTATGGGAGACGTCGTCCTAAAACGGACGTACTATAAAAATAAGCAAAGTGGTCAGTTTACCTATCTAGTAGACGATCATTTAGACTTAGCTCCTCATAGTCGTATGGACTTAGGATTAGAAGCTGAGATTTTAGAAAGAGTGAAAGATTTATCCTATCAAAAAACAATCGATAGTTTTAAGACTATTTCTATTCGTAGCCGCACATCCGTCATGAACGTCGTTCATAAACATCTATTAGAACCTACTGAGGTCGCTATTCTTTCACAGAAAAAAATAGTGGATGTTTTATATATTGAAGCAGATGAAGACCACGTTGCCTATCAAGATGGTAAAAATCGGTTTATGAAACTTGTGTATGTTTATGAAGGTCGCAAACAAGTGGTTGGTACAGCTAAGCGAATAGAATTGGAAGGGAAACGTTACTTTACTGGGCTTTACCCAAATAATGAAGAATGATGGTTCTCAGTGTTAGACTATCTTGATGAAGCGTATGATTTAGAGAAAGTAAAACACATTTATCTTTCTGGAGATGGCGCTCCCTGGATTAAAGCAGGAGCTAAAATCATTCCAAATAGTACATTTATCCTAGATAGTTTCCATTTAATAAAGTACATTAAAAAAGCCTGCGTGGGTCACCAAGAGTGGTTTTCCATCCTCTACGGATGGATAGTAAAAGGTCAAAAAGATCTCCTTCACTTATTTTATCAAACACGATTAGATGATGAGTTAAACGATTCTGAAAGGATGGCTTTATTAGAGTCTAAAAGGTATATTTTTAGACACTGGACGGCTATTCAAAATCGAAAGAATCCAGATTATTTTGGATGCAGTGCCGAAGGTCACGTGAGCCATGTTCTATCTGCACGATTAAGTTCTAGGCCCTTAGGTTGGAGCCTAACAGGCGCGGAACACATTGCCAAGCTAAGAGCTTATACGCTTAATGGAGGCGATATAAAAGAGGGTCTAGAAAAGGAAAGAAAAGATTATACTCATCGAACAACGATTGAAAAATTAGATAAACGAGTCAATCGAAAATATGGCCAACAATTCCAAAGTGTATCTGGTAATCTTCCTGCATTGACGCAAAGTAAAAAAACACCATTAAGTATTATATTAAAAGGTTTACGAGGAAAATAAAGGTTTTCAAATGGATCTGATAAATAAGTAAAAGAAATTTTCTTTTATTTATTTATCAGATGAAGCAAACGAAGTGCGGTAGGCATTGCATAAACGGAGTAAACTACTTTAACCAGGTATCATTATTTTTTTCCAACAATAAGTTGACACTATCGACGACCGAGAAAAACTTGACACAAACCCAAATGCCTATATTCTTGTAAATAAACACACGGATAGTAGAAAATGATAAATAATCGGGTCTCTGCAGGACCAGGTAATTTAATCCCTGCTCATGTCATCCTCGAACCAACGAACACAACCCATTTTCTGCTTTGTCTGATGAAGATTTGTTTTATTAATGGCTAAGGTATTCTTTTGGAAAGAAGCAGAAAAAGACTGCAAAAAGTTGGACGGGACATTAAAACAACGGGTAAATACTGCTGAAGAACGGTTAAGAACTAGAGAATCTGAAATTGGAAAAGATCTTGGAAATACCACTTATTCAAAATTAGCTGACTTTAAAGAACTAAAAAATCAAAAATTAGGGATTTGTTTCATTTTTAAACCGACAAAAGATCAACAGATAGAAATTACCGAGATTGTTGCTATTGGAAAAAGAGAAGAAGAAAAAGTTTTTTTCGCAGCTGGAAAAAGACGAAAAAAATATTTATAAAACTGAGATAAAAATAGTTTTTTAAGATATAAAAAACCTTTATTTAGGAAAGTAACCGCTGTTCTTAGGAGGCTGCTGAAAAAGTGGATATAATAAAGAAAATAAAGCCATCGAGGAACGGATATGCTTAACTTTCAAAAATCACTTATTGTCAGTCCGTATTTGAGTTTATATGATCAGTTGAGCCTTAAGGATCATTTTTACGAGAAATGAATGAATTGGTTGATTTTAGTTTGTTCATGAAGAATTAGCGTGAAGATATTACTTAGATAATGGTCGCAAGGCAATAGACCCTATCCAATCATTCAAGTATCTTTTATTGAAGTCTATCTATAATCTTTCAGATCGTGACTTAGTTGAACGTGCAAAATTTACGAGTTTATTTTCTTTAACTTTACATAACGAAATCAACTATAAACTAAGTAGAGAATAATGTGAGCAAATATAAGTATCACTGATAAGAATATAGAATTCTCTCTTGCATAAGGTCTCCAATAATTCTTCATCATTACGGACTTCATGGTAGATCACAGGATCCTTCTTCATATCGTTTCCCCTCTTTATTTTTAAATCGGCTAGCTTTCTTGTATATTTAATTGCAACCGAATTCACATGAGAGAATAACAGGATAAATAATTAGAGCAATCTTATTTTTTAGAATGACTAAAAAATAGCCAGCTAGTTGCCAATATAACAAAAAAGGTGAATTATTTAGATTTAAGCTATAATTCTTTCAATCGTCAAAGTTAAATATTATTTGCTTATAAAGATTCTTCAATATTATCAAGGTGGTTTGAATGAAAGGATCTAACGATTAAATAGATAGCCACAGTAAAGCAGATGATTCAAAAAATATATATATTTCGATAAAAATATTTATAAAACAGCAATTTTTTTTTAGGATAGCAGGACCTTATTTTTGATATTGATTTTAAAATAAATTATAATGAGTTAAGTAAAAGAAATTCTGACACAAACTCATTTCTAGATTCGCTCACCAAAATTGGCTTGCCAAAATGTATAAAAAACCGTTAATTTTTGTAAGCGCTACTCAATTTAAAGAGAGGGTGATTTCATGAATGATTTTATTATACAAATCCATTGGTTTTATGTCTTGGTAATGCTCGTAGGGGCTCTTTACTTTTATAATCAAAGTAGAAATCCTAAAGGTGTTCCAAAATATGAATACATGATTGCAATTTTCATACCAGTATGGTCAGCACTAGCCTATTTTTCTATTGCTATAGGACAAGGATTTTTAGAAACGTCTGAAAGAACAGTCTACTTTGCAAGATACTTAGACTGGGTATTTACAACACCGCTATTGCTTGTAGCGTTGGCGCTTACAGCAATGTACTATACTAAAAAGAATATTTCTATGATTTTATCTCTCGTATTTTTAGATGTAATCATGATTGTTTCTGGATTGATAGCAAGTTTTTCAGAGAACGCTGCGAAATATATCTGGTATTCTATTGGAGTAGTTGCTCTAATCATCATTTTTTATATTGTTTGGGTACCGTTGATGAATATTGCAAAAGAAAGTGACTCAAAGCTTCATAGTCATTATAAAAATACAGCATTGTATCTGTCTCTTTTTTGGATTGGCTATCCGACAGTTTGGCTATTAGGTCCCTCTGGTCTAGGGATAGTATCAGAATCTTTTGATATTATAGCTTTCATCCTTCTACCTATTTTTTCTAAAGTAGGTTTTAGTGTCTTAGATCTCAAAGGCCTACGAAGTCTTGAGCAGAAAAGTAGTAAACAAAAATAAGTATAAAATACTGAAAAAGAGTTAAAGAACCCATCCTGTATTGCACCCTAAAAGTTAGAGAAAAAATCTGACTATTTAGGGTGTATTTTTTATGGCATAAAAGCGTACCAGACAAAAACGGCATAAACCATAAAAAGGATAGAAGGAATATAGGCTATAAGTAATAAAATAGAAGATAATTTAATTTTTTTATAAGCAATAAAAATAAAGTCCTTTGTATGGAGTACTAAAAAGAATAAAGCAATAAGTAATAAAATAAGTTGAGCAATTCCAATTGGATAATACCCAAAATAGATAGGAACAGTTAGATAAATAAAGTACGTTCCCCAAAATAAAAAATTTAGGGTAGCTAGGACGAAATAATTTTTTTTAATACTCAAAATATCAGATTCCTCCTTTTTAATTTTACAGACTAGATTTTTAATACTCTCAATAGATTAAGTATGCCTAACAGAAAGAAATAGAGAAGTTATTTTTTCTGTTCTACTAGAAACTAATAGCTTCTTTAGTTAAATTTTTGGAAATTAAGGATTAGAGTGAAAGCAAAGTCCATGTCGCTAATTTATAATAATGAATCATTACTTTAGATTCTAGTTTGATGCCTATAAGTATTCTCACTTTATCTATCTTACGTATAAAAGAGTGTAGAGGATATTTTCAGCTAGGTCGACTGCTCCTCTTTTTAGCAACTAGTTTCAATCCGTATCGCGCCATAAGCAAAACCGACAGTAAACGGTATCCCATGATCCATAACGTTCTTTAGGTAGGTCGCGCCATGCGGCGCCACTTCTAGCGATTCATAAAATAGCATTGAACATGATGCGATTGTTTTTTGGCGGTCTACCAGTGCGATACGGTGGAAAGAGATTTTTCATTTGATTCCATTGCTCATCAGTTAATTTATACCATTCGATACTCATGATGTTCACTCCTGTTTTTCTTTTATTATACTAGAAATTAGGTTAGTAGTCAGTTTTCAAACACACCCTAGTCTATTTTTAGTATTTTTTATTTTAATGGTATACTTAAGCAGAAAATAGTACAAAATAAATAGGAACAATAATGAAAAAAATAAAAAGGAGCGATTAAGAATGGGACAAGAAAAATTAAAAAATCGAGCAGATGTTCTTGAAGAATTAACATGGGACTTAACCGCTCTTTACGAAACAACCGAAGATTTTTATAAGGCTATCGAAGAAATGAAAGCAGCAACAGATAAATTTTGTAGCGATTATGAGGAGCAATTGGTTAATGCTGCGATTATTGGATTAGGTTTAAAAGATTACGAAAAAATTATGCAATCAGCTTCTTTAATCAATCATTATGCTTTTTTACCAGAAGCAGCAGATATTACAAATCCAGCTAATACAGAGCTTTCTCGTTTTGTGAATAACTTGTTAGCAGAGATAGATACTAAATTATCATTCTTTGATTCTGAACTAATCGCAAATGATTCAGACATTCTCCAGCAAGTTGTACAAGTAGAACCATCCTTTGCTGCCTATATTCGACACATTAAAGAAAAAAAGAGTATTCAATTAGATCCCTCAGTAGAAAAAGCACTAGCCCAATTAGGCCCAGTATTAAACGCGCCTGAGTCTATTTATGAACAGGCTCGCTTAGCAGACATGGACTTTGGTAGTTTTACTGTTGACGGTAAAGAGTATCCACTAAGTTTTGTTTCCTATGAAGAATACTACATGTATCATGGTGATACAGCTATTCGCCGTGCAGCTTTTGATAAGTTTTCAGTCGTTTTAGCAGATTATCAAAATGTAGTGGCAGAAACGTATTACACACAAGTACAAAAAGAAAAAACATTAGCTACAATGCGAGGTTTTGATTCAATTTTTGATTACTTGTTATTTGATCAAGAAGTAGACCGTGGGTTGTATAATCGTCAAATCGATACCATCATGAATAATCTGGCTCCGATTATGCAAAAATACATTACACATGTTAAAGAAGAAAATAAGCTAGATAAAATGACGTATGCTGATCTGAAAATAGACTTAGATTCAACGTATTCGCTAAATGTAACCGTTGAAGAGTCTAAAGAATTAGTCGCCGAAGCCTTAAGTGTTTTGGGTCAAGATTATGTAGACCTTATTTTAAAATCTTACCCAGAACGTTGGGTAGATTTTGTTCAAAACAAAGGGAAATCAACAGGTGGTTTTTGCACCAATCCCTATGGTAAGCATCCTTATGTTCTAATGTCTTGGACAAATCAACTGTCTGATGTGTATACTTTGATTCATGAATTTGGTCATGCCGGACAAGCAATATTATCTGCAGGTGCCAACTCTATTTTAGGTGAAGAGCCATCGCTCTACTTAATTGAAGCACCATCTACCTTCAACGAATTGTTATTAACTGATTTATTAAAACGAAAAAGTACAGATGCCCGAAAAGAACGGTTTGCTTTAACAAATATGCTGACAAATACGTATTTCCACAACTTTATTACGCATTTATTGGAAGCAGCTTACCAAAGAGACGTTTATCAATTAGTGGATGCTGGGAAAAGTTTTGATGCAGCTAAACTGAGCGAGATTAAAAAAGCTGTCTTAACTAAATTCTGGGGCGATGCCGTTGAAATAAATCCTGGTGCGGAACTAACCTGGATGCGTCAAAGTCATTATTACATGGGACTTTATTCTTATACGTATTCAGCAGGATTAACGATTGCAACACAAGCTTTCTTGCGGATTAAAAAAGAAGGACAGCCGGCTATTCGAGAGTGGCTAGAATTTTTAGCACTAGGCGATCAATACGAACCTGCAAAAGCAGCTTTAGTCGCAGGAGTAGATATTACAACAACAAAACCATTAGATGATACGATCAACTATTTAGCTAGTTCAGTAGATAGAATTATCGCTTTAAGTAAAGAAATTAAACGTTAAATAAAACGACTAGTGTGATTAGAGAGAAACTATAAAAAAGTGGATAAACCTCTTTTATTTCTTAACAAAACTTGTTAAACTGATTTAAATTGAGAGGGGATGGCGTATGAAACGGTTTTTTTCTTCTATACTATTAATAATCGTAGCATTGATAATAGGTTTTTGGTTAGGTAAGACAGATGTATTACAAGGCACTTGGGTCGGAGATACCCTTTCTGATACTGTAGAAAAAATTCCTAATCCTGAATCAAACAAATCCATTATAGAAGGGGAAGGTTCTTTAAAAAAAGTGAACCCGACTCCTGAAAGTCAATTACAAGAATCGGTAGCCGTAGCTGAACCAGAAGTGGAGATTAACGAAAAAACAGCTACAATTGATTATCAACTGCTAGAAGATAGTATTTTTGACTTATTAAATCAAGTTCGTTGTGAAAAAAACTTACCTGAATTAACACCAAATGCTCAATTAAAAAAAGCAGCTCGAAAACGGGCTAAAGAAACAGAAGAATCTTTTTCCCATACTAGACCAGATGGTAGGGATACGTTTACTATTCTTGAAGAAGCAGAATATCAGTATGTTTATCAACTAGCTGGTGAAAATCTAGGAATGGCTACAAATTATCTAGATGAAACAGGAATGGCGGAGTTATTGTCTGATGGTTGGGTAGATAGCCCAGGACATTATGAAAATATGATTCATAAAGACTTTAAAGAAGTGGGTATTGGCGTTTCTTTTGATGGAGAAAATATTTACGCCGTTCAACTTTTTGGCACACCTATGGCGAATTAAAACTCATTTTAACTTGTTTATATTCCTATGAAAATAGAGATATAAGCAAGTTTTTTTATTTAGTAAATTTTTTTACTTAAAAAGAGAGTTGAATTTCACTAGACGAATAGATTGTGGTATATTTCGCGTAGTAAGCGATTTTAAAAAAGATAAAAGATAAGTATACATAGAAAAGGAGTAAATCAATATAAAAAGTCGTGAAAAAAACAAGTGACGATAGCTAGAACTCTGTTACATGGTGGAGACTACAATCCTGATTAATGGTTAAATCGACCCGCTATTTTAGCAGAGGACTTAAAATTAACGGGATTTGCGCATATGAAGACTGTCGGTATCTTTACTTAGAGTGCGTTGGAATCTGAAGAAAGTGTGTACATATCTGACTGGTTAAATAACATATTTGAAACCATTCACCAAAATAGTGGCAATGTTATCTTAGCAACTCTAAGTGGAGCAAGGCCTGCTTGGTTGTCCCAAAACATGCGGAAGTATTGTGTACTAATGAGCTGCGATTAAAACACCTTCAAGGTGCGCGTCACAATCATTGCTTTAGTTCATCCGTTTATCTAGAAAAAACATAACACATTAATCGGTTATTAGCAGAGCGTTATGGCAATCATCTAGCCTTATTGAGGTGGCATGTTTCTAATGAATATAGTGGGGAGTACCATTGTGATTTGTGTCAAGCAGCATTCAAAGACTAGTTAAAAGAAACCTATAACAATGATTTAACGACCTTGAATGAAGCTCGGTGAAGTCCTTTTTGAAGTCATACTTTAAACAGTTGGTCACAAATTCAATTGCCATTCCCAATAGGAGAAGATGCGGTTCATGGATTGAACCTAGATTAGCGTAGGTTTGTTACCAATCAAATAATTGATTTTTACCAAATCGAACTGGTTTCTTTACGATAACGAACGCCTAAGATACCGATTACTACTAATTTTACGGTAGATACAGATGATCTTATTCCTTATCAAGGATTAGATATTAGGTGCTTTTCAATGGCGTAAATCCCGTGGCTCTTTTGAAGAATTCCATGATGCAATGGCATACCATGACAACAGCCCAGAAAATCGAGTCTTTAAAGATGTAGCAGAAGTCGGGGAAATATTAGAGAGCCTTTCAGCTGTTGCAGGAACAATTAGATCAGCAGATGTAGCCATTTTATATGACTGGGAAAATAATCGGGACCTAAATGATGCATGGAGCTACGGATTAGAAACAAAACGCTACATTCAAAGGGTATAAGAATATTACCGCACTTTCTGGGAAAAAGATATTCCAGTCGATGTGATGATGAAAGATCAAGACTTTTCTTCTTATAAGCTATTGGCTATACCGATGATGTTTTTGTTAAGTCTAGAGATTATTTCATGTTTAAAAGAATTTGTAGCAAATGGTGGACCGGTAGTTTGTACTTATATGACAGGAATAGTGGATGAGCATAATCTAGCGAACTTAGGTGGTTGGCCACAAGATTTACAAGATATCTTTGGAATAAATTTGGTAGAAGCAGATACGCTTTACCCATTTAATCGCAATAAAGTGCGTTATGGTGAGAAAGAACACACGTCTCTATTAGAAGTAAAGCAAGCAGAGTTTAGAGACGAATACCGAGAAGACTTCTATGCTCATACACCGGCTATTACAAGTCATTCTTTTGAAAAAGGTAAAACCTATTTTATTCGTGGTAGATTAGAACAATCTTTCCATAGTGATTTTTATGGAGAAATAATAAAAGAACTGAGACTAGCGCCGGTCATATCTGTTCAGCATGAAAAAGGTGTTTCTGTCCAAGCCAGACAGTCTGAAACAGAAGATAGTTTTTTTGTGATGAACTTTACGGAAGAAAATCAAGTGTTTGCTTTGATCAATCTGTTTGGGATACGCTCAATAAAGTAGAATTAGCTGGAGAAGTGACGCTAGAAAAGTATACTGTAGAAGTAGTAACAGCTGCTTTAAAATATAAAATTAATTAAAAAATAGGACTTATTTTCAAGTAGATTAAAGTTAGGATGGCCTTTTTTTATAATTTTACTAAAATTTACTTGATTTATTTTACTTTAAGAAATAAAATAGAAGAAACAATACGAATAAGAGGAGACTAATGATGGAATTAAAAGGCCTGAAGGAAAAGTTTGTAGAACTGTTTGGTGACAAAGAATTGAAAGCGTTTTTCGCTCCAGGACGAATCAACTTAATTGGCGAGCACACTGATTACAATGGAGGGAACGTTTTTCCTTGTGCTATTACGTTAGGAACTTATGGAGTTGCAGCTAAAAGAGAAGATACGACAGTAAACTTATATTCTGAAAACTTTCCAGATTTAGGCGTCATTTCTTTTGATTTATCTGACTTAACTTATCGTGAGGAAGATAAATGGACTAATTATCCTAAAGGTGTATTGAATTATTTAAAAGAAGCAGGACACGATATTTCAACGGGAATTGACGCAGCAATTTATGGCACTATTCCTAATGGTGCTGGCTTATCTTCATCCGCTTCAATTGAATTGCTAATGGGAATTATCTTAGAAGACTTGTTTGACTTAGAGTTAACTCGTCTTGACTTAATTAAAACTGGTAAAAAGGTAGAAAATGAATTTATTGGAGTAAACTCTGGTATTATGGATCAATTTGCTGTTGGTATGGGAGCAGAAGATAAAGCCATACTACTTGATTGCAACACGTTAGAGTACGAATTGATTCCAGTTGAACTTGGCGACCATAAGATTGTAATTATGAATACAAAAAAACGTCGTGAACTAGCAACATCTGACTACAATTCAAGACGTAGTGAATGTGAGCAGGCATTAGAAGAGTTACAAAGATTTGTTCCTGTTGCTTCATTAGGTGAATTAGATGAAGCAACGTTTGAAACATATGAAAACCAATTATCGAATCAAACGATTAAAAAGCGTGCAAGACACGCGGTTACCGAAAATCAACGGACAATTAAAGCAGCAAAAGCACTAAAATCAGGTGATTTAAAAGAATTTGGATTGTTAATGAATGCTTCGCATATCTCTTTGAGAGACAACTATGAAGTGACGGGCGTTGAATTAGATACATTGGTCCAAGCTGCTTGGGATCAACCAGGAGTTATCGGAGCACGAATGACTGGAGCTGGCTTTGGTGGTTGCTCACTTGCGATAGTAGCTAATGATCAAATTGACCCATTTATTGAAAACGTTGGTAAACGATATGAAGCAGAAATCGGCTATCCAGCTGAGTTTTATATTGCAAGTATTAGCGACGGCGCAAAAGTATTATAAAGAGTACTGAAATAAGCTCGTTGTGTTCACTTGATGAGGTTAGTATCCGACATCTAGTGAACATTATTGGCGTACAAGTAGAATAAAAATACGAAAATGGCGTTTACTATAAACGACAAAAGGTGGTATTAGGTGAATACAATAGAAAATGTAAATCAACTGATGATAGATTTCATTGAAATCGGCTGTCAAAAAAAAGAAATTGACTCATTAGATAAAATTCTAAAGACTAACCAGTTATTGCAATTATTAGGTAAAATTGATTTTGACCCAACACTAAAAGCTTCTAAACACCTTTCTGAACGTTTGGAATTATTAGATCAACTAATTGATTGTGCGGTAGAATCAGGCAACATTTCAGATCTACAAACAGAGCGCGAGGTATTAGAAGCGGAAATAATGAATTTAGTAACTCCTTTAACATCAGAAGTTAACCGACAGTTCTGGTCGCACTATGCGATTAGTCCGAAACAGGCAACGGATTATTTTTATCAGTTAAGCCAAGCTAATGACTACATCAAAACAAGACAAATTGCAAAAAATAGTCATTTTATTTCGCAAAGTCCGTTTGGACCACTAGAAATTACGATTAATTTATCTAAACCAGAAAAAGACCCAAAACAAATTGCTTTAGCCAAACAATCAACGACTACGAATTACCCAACGTGCTTGTTGTGTATGGAGAATGAGGGCTATGCTGGACACCTTAATCATCCGGCAAGAAGCAACCATCGGATTGTCAGGATGCCTTTAAATGGTGAAGGATGGGGACTACAGTATTCTCCTTATGCGTATTATGATGAACATTGCATTTTTTTATCACAAGAACACAAGCCAATGAAACTAGAAAAAGCAACATTTGAAAAATTATTGGGTATTGTTGAACAATTTCCTCATTATTTTGTGGGTTCTAACGCTGACCTTCCGATTGTAGGTGGCTCTATTTTAACCCATGATCATTATCAAGGCGGAAGACACACGTTTGCTATGGAACAAGCAAAGATTACCCACTCATTTGACTTAAAAGGATTTCCATCCATTGAAGCAGGATTAGTTCATTGGCCAATGTCTGTTATTCGTTTGAAGGGTTCGAATAAAGTAGAAATGATTGATGCAGCAACGCTTATTCTTGAAGAATGGCGTGGTTACTCAGATCCAACGGTTGCAATCGTAGCGCAAACGGATAACGTTTCTCATAATACGGTTACTCCAATAGCACGAATGAACGGCGATAAGTTCGAATTAGATTTAGTCTTGCGAAATAATCGAGTAACAGCTGAATTTCCTGATGGTATTTTCCATCCTCATGCTGACGTGCAACACATTAAAAAAGAAAATATTGGCTTAATTGAAGTAATGGGTCTAGCTATCTTACCACCACGCTTAAAAGCAGAGTTAAAAGAAGTTGAGCGTTATTTGTTGAACCAAGAAAACAACATGGCAGAAAGTCATAGAGAATGGGCAATAGAAATAAAAGCACAAACAAAACCTATGACAGATAACGTAAAAGAGATAATCGACAAAGCAGTAGGCGAAGTGTTCTTGCGCGTTTTAGAAGACGCTGGGGTTTACAAACAAACAGATGAAGGTCAAGCGGCATTTAAGTCCTTCATTCAAACGATTCAATAAAGATAAAGAAAAGGAGGAAGGATAAATGAAAGCAAGCAAGCGTCTTTTTGGAGAAGTAGAAGGCAGACCAGTTTATGAATACACATTAGAAAATAGTCAGGGTATACAAGTGTCTGCAATGGACTATGGTGCAACATTGACAGCAATTAAAACGCCAGATAAAGATGGGAAAATAGAGAACATTACATTAGGATTTGATTCCGTTGAACCTTATGTTACCTATCGACCTTATTATGGTGCAACCATAGGTCGGGTAGCGGGTAGAATTGCCAATGGGGCTTTTGAACTAGACGGTAAACCGGTCCAATTAACGATTAATGAAGGTGTGAACCATCATCATGGTGGCAGCCCAGCTTTTGATTCACGTTTCTGGGAAGCTCAGGTGGAAGCAGAGTCTGATAGTGATGAAAGTTCATTGACCTTTACTTACCTAAGTCCAGACAATGAAAATGGGTACCCTGGCAATCTAACTGTCCAAGTAAAGTATCTCCTAACTCAAGCAAATGAATGCAAAATCCAATACACGGCCACAACCGATAAGACAACGCTTTTTAATCCAACCAATCATGTTTATTTTAACTTGTCAGGAAACCATGTAAATGGTATTCTAGAGCATCATATGCAATTAAATAGTGACTTTTATGCTCCATTAGAAAGCGATTCTGTACCGATAGGCCAATTATTAGATGTAACTGATTCGCCATTTGATTTTAGACAAGCTATGCCTTTAAAAACAGGAGTAAAAAGTGCCCATCCACAAACGGTTAGCAATCGAGGATACGACCACCCTTTCATTTTAAATCAGGTTAAAGTTGGGGAAGCTAACGGACAAATCACGGATGCTACTAGCAAAAGACGGGTTCGTTTTTATACAGACCGGGAAGCAGTTGTTGTGTATTTGAACAATTGGGCTGAAGGATTATATGAAATCGATGGACAGAATGTTCGTCCTTACTCTGGTGTCGCGTTAGAAACACAAGTACTACCAGATGCGATTCATCATGGTAATTTTGGCAATATCATTCTAAAACCAGATGAGAAATTCTACTCAGAAACAATTTATCAATTTGATCTTATCTTGTAGAAAAAAAGAAAGGAAGAAATAAAGAATGGCCACGATTAAAGACATTGCTGAAAAAGCGAATGTTTCAAGTGCCACTGTATCTCGCGTATTGAATTACGATGAGACATTATCTGTAGGCGATGACACTAAAAAAAGAATTTTTGAAGCAGCAGAAGCATTAGAGTATACTAAATACCAAAAGAAAAAAGGCAAGAAAACAGGTAAAATTGCGATTGTTCAATGGTATACAGAAAAAGAAGAACTAGATGACTTGTATTACTTATCGATTCGTTTGGGTGTAGAAAAGCGCGCCGAAGAAGAGGGCTATGGAATTGAACGTTATTTTCAAGATAGCCTTTTTGAACCGAAACAAGATATTGAAGGCATTGTTGCTATTGGGAAATTTAGCAATACTCAAATAAAGCAACTTGTATTATGGACTAAAAATATTTGTTTTATTGATTTCGATTTATTGGGTCAAAAACTGGACTCAGTAGTCGTTGATTTTGAGCAAGCAGTCTATTCTGTTATGGATTATTTGACTGGAAAAAATCATCAACAAATTGGTTTTATTGGCGGACAAGAACATTATGCAAAAGAGACACAGACCCCTCCGGATAAACGGTCTATCTTAGTTGAATCGTATTTACGCCAAAAAGAATTGTATCATGGGAAATTCTTTTTCATAGGAAAATTCAATGTAACATCGGGTTATCAACTCATGAAAGAAGCCATTCATGAATTAGGAGAAGATTTGCCAACGGCTTTCTTTGTTGCAAACGATGCTTTAGCGATTGGTGCACTTCGCGCGTTGCAAGAAGCTGGAATTTCAGTGCCGGAAAAAGTTGAAGTTATTGGTTTTAATGATATTAGTGTAGCTAAATACGTTTACCCAACGTTAAGTACGGTTAAGGTTTATACCGAGTTAATGGGAGAAGTAGGTTTTGACTTGTTGATGGATCGAATAGATTCTGAGCGACAAGTAGCTAAAAAAATTACCTTATCAACGGATTTAATTTTACGAGGAAGTACTTCTTAAGCTTTTTATTGTTCGATTAGACATTAATCTTAAAAACTGAATTCACTCGTGTAGAGAGTAGATTCAGTTTTTAGGTTATTTTTTTGTCTTTTTCCGTTATACTGTGCAAGAGAAGGAACACACGGATAAAAGTACCGTTAGTCTTAATAAAATATGAATCAAACACGAAAGAGAGTGAGCACGTGGTAAAAAGAAATCCTAAACCAACTAATAAAAAAAGAATAGAGAAAAAATCATTCCAATACAAGGACACAACAAAAGCGACTGAGTATACCGTTAAAGAACCAATAGAGATGTTAGATTTTTTAATAGAAGAAAAAGTTAAAAATAGTCGCAATTCTATAAAATCAGTTTTAACAAGAGGTCAAGTGTGGGTTGATGGGAAAAATATTAAACAGCATAATTACCCTTTATCTCCAGGACAAAAAGTATCCATTGTTTCTAATAAAGAAGCGATTAAAGAAAAAGCTTTAGTTGGGGTGAGTATTCTTTTTGAAGACAAAGATATTATTGTTATCAATAAAGAAGCGGGTATGCTTTCTATGGCTTCTAAAAATGAACATGATTTAACAGCTTATCGTCAAGTAACCACGTATGTTAAAGAAGACAACAAGAAAAATCGAGTTTTTGTAGTTCATCGTTTAGATAGAGATACTTCAGGCGTGATGCTTTTTGCAAAAAGTGAAGAAGTAAAATTAGCCTTACAAGAAAACTGGTCAGACAGTGTTAAGGAGAGAATCTATACAGCATTAGTCGAAGGAGTTATAACAAAAGACGAAGGAACAATTGATTCTTGGTTGACTGAAAATAAATCTATGCATGTTTTCTCTAGCCCGTTTGACAATGGTGGAAAGCGAGCTATCACGCATTACAAGAAGATTAAATCGAATGATGCCTTTACGTTATTAGAAATTCAACTTGAAACAGGCCGGAAAAATCAAATTCGAGTACACATGGAAGAAATTGGCCATCCAGTTGTAGGCGATAAAAAGTATGGTTCTACTATTAGTCCATTAAAACGTCTTGGATTACATGCAACAACATTAGCGCTCATTCATCCTACAACCGGTGAGTTGGTCAGTTTTAAAGCTAAAGTACCAAAAGTATTTTCAGTTCATTCAAAATAAGAAGTAGAATAAAAAAAGCTAAGCATTCTTTTAAAAAAGAGTGCTTAGCTTTTTTTAAAAGAATCTTATATAAAATAGTTTATTTAGCAAGGTTAAATTTCATATGAAAAAGAGAGTGCTACAACGTAGCACTCTCGATAAATGATAAAATTAGTTGCGATTGTTATGGTCTTCTTTAACTTCTCCGACTTTTTTCTCGACTTCGCCTTTAGCTTTTTGCGCTTTGCCTTCTGCTTGTTTAGATAAATCATTTGTTGCATCACCATAGGCGTCTTTAGCTGAACCAACGGCCTTGTCTTTCGTACCTTTTAATTTATCTTTCATTCCATTATCTTTGTCCGTCATACGATCATCCTCCTATTAAATAATTTGTTGTATAGTAGTCATTGCTACGCAACTTTTCTTTAAAAGAATAAATTGAATTGCGTCTAAAATGTGAACGACTTCTATAACCAAATAATACCTGATTTTTTAAAAAAATCAAACAATAAGCTTTTTTAAGCAAATTAGTTTAATGTCTTATATCTGTCACCTAGATTAGAAAAATCTATCTTGTTCGAGAAAAGAGACAAGTAGAGTAAAACTTTTCTTGAACTTGTCCTTTTTAGGTTGTAAACAGACAAGCGAGCGCCATTATCTGTTTAACTTGTCCAAAATGCACACGAGTGGACGAGTCGGTTCTGAAAAGTGTCTGACTTGTCCATTCCAACTGAATCAGCGCTGAGTTCACTGTCTTTCGAGCTGATTTGTCTCTTTAGAACGGACTAGTTTTCTTACACGTTTGAAAAATAGAATACGGTAGTCTTCCTTTCTAGGCTACTTAATTTTTCAAAGGATGTGTGCTAAAATAAAGAGATACATTTACCCATATGAAATAGAAAGAGAACGGAGTCGTTTAGAGATGAAATTATTAGCCATTGACGCTTCCAATCAAGCGATGAGCGTCGCTGTTTTAGAGAATCAAAAAATTATTGGAGAGCTAACAACAAATATAAAAGGCAACCATAGCCAACGTTTAATGCCTGCCATTGCTGGATTGATAGCGGAAGTTGGTTGGAAGCCGGCTGATTTAGATCGTATAGTAGTTGCGCAAGGTCCTGGATCTTATACGGGATTACGCATCGGAGTAACGATTGCTAAAACATTAGCTTGGACATTAGGAAAAGAAATTACGGGTGTCTCAAGTTTAGCTATTCTAGCGGGTAACTGCGAAGAATCAACTCATTACTTGGTTCCTTTATTTGACGCAAGACGGGGCAACATTTATACGGGTCTGTATAGATGGGAAGTTGGAGAATTGGTTCAAATTGAGCCAGATACACATGTTTCGGCAGAAAAATGGGCTAGTCATTTAAAAAAATTATCCGGTACGATTGAATTAATTGGAGAAGATCGAGTTTTGCACCAACAGACTTTCGAGCAGGTATTAGGAGATCGAGTAGTAGCCGCTTCTTTGAAAAACCATTTGCCTAAGGGAAGTGTTGTCGGTTTATTGGGACTAAAGAAAAAACCTGTAGATGTTTACACACTGCTGCCTCATTACTTAAAGTTAGCAGAGGCGGAGGAAAATTGGCGTAAAGAACACCCAGATCAGCTGGAGGAGTCTTATATTGAAAAGATTTAAAGAGTGGTTTGATAGACAAAAAGCTCGTATCAGTAAAAGTAATAGACTGCAAAAAAGTACTTTAGCTGAAAAAGTCCAGTTTCCAAAGTCAATGGTTGAACTGGATGATGGACAGTTCGTTGAATTAAGGATCGCGATAGAAGATGATATTGCCGATATTTTGCGTATTCAGAAATTGAGCTACAATGGAACGACTCCCTGGGGTGAAGGAGCTTTAAGAAGAGAGATAACACATAATAAAAGGGCCTTATACTTGATTGTTAGAGATGAAAAAGAAGCTGTAGCGTTTATCGGAACGTGGTTTGTTGATGGTGAGTCACACATCACAAATATTGCCGTTGTTCCAGTAAAACGAAGAAATGGGATAGCTTACTTGTTAATAAAAAAAGTCATTTATTTAGCCGTACAACAAAAGATGGATAAAGTCAGTTTGGAAGTAAGAGTCTCAAATAAACGAGCACAAAAACTGTATTTAAAAATAGGATTTAAAAAAGTTGGAATAAAAAAAGGGTACTATGCTGGCGATCATGAAGATGCGTTAGAGATGCGTTTACCACTTTTAAGAATGTGAGGAAAATATGAGTTCATGTAATGGTATAAAGAGAAAGATTGAGATTATTTTTCCAGAAAGCACAACGATAACGAGTCAAGAACTTTATGACAGTGCAGAAAATAGTTACTCTAATGGCTCGCCTTGGACAATTGGAAGCTTTCAAACAGATTTAGAAACACCTTTAGCAGGATATGGTTTAGCTATGAAAGAGGAAGAAATTATTGGATTTATCGGTTATAGGCATTTTTTAGGAGAAGCAGAAATCACTAATTTCGGTGTACGAAAAGAATACCAACAACAAGGGATTGCAACGGATTTAATGTTTGCCTGTTTAGCTTATTTAAAAGAGCAAGGAATGAGGCAACTCTTTTTAGAAGTTCGCTCATCCAATCAAGCAGCGCGACTGCTTTATCAAAAAATTGGTTTAGTTAAAGTTGACATCCGTAAAAATTATTACCATAATCCAATTGAAGATGCGATTGTAATGCAATACATGGAATAAATTAAAGAATAAAAATGTAAAAGAGAAAGAGTGAAGGCATGGAGTCTAAACGAAATTTAATTTTAGCGATTGAAACAAGTTGCGATGAGACCAGCGTTGCCATCGTTCAAGATGGGCATTTGCTATTATCTAATATTATCGCATCACAGATTAAAAGCCATATGCGCTTTGGTGGAGTAGTCCCTGAGATTGCTAGCCGTCATCATGTGGAACAAATAACACAATGTATAGAAGAAGCTATGATAGAAGCAGAAGTCACATACAGTGATTTAGCGGCTATCGCGGTAACTAATGGTCCAGGTTTAGTAGGGGCTTTGTTGATTGGTGTTAATGCTGCCAAAGTATTAGCTTTTGCACATAACTTACCGTTGATTGCGGTTAACCATATGGCAGGTCATATCTATGCGAATCAATTAGTACAGCCGCTAATTTTTCCATTATTGGCATTAGTTGTTAGTGGTGGACATACAGAACTAGTTTACATGCAAGAAGATGGCGATTTCAAAATCATCGGCGAAACACGTGATGACGCAGCTGGCGAAGCTTATGATAAAGTCGGCCGTGTATTAGGTTTGCCATATCCTGGTGGGAAACGAATCGATGAGATGGCGCATGAAGGTCAAGATACTTATCATTTCCCACGTGCTATGTTAAAAGATGATACCTATGATTTTAGTTTCAGTGGGTTAAAAAGTTCTTTTATTAATATGGTTCACAACGCAGAGCAAAAAGGGGAACAATTGAATCCTGAAAATCTAGCAGCTAGTTTCCAAGCAAGTGTGATAGACGTATTGGTCAGTAAAACACTTCGCGCAGCTAGAGAATTAGAAATCAAGCAATTAGTGATGGCTGGTGGTGTTGCAGCCAATAAAGGATTAAGAAGTGCTTTGACTAAAGCTGTCAAAGAAGAACTTACAGACGTGGCATTACTTATTCCGCCACTTGCTTTATGTGGCGACAATGCAGCAATGATTGGTGCAGCTGCTTATATTAAATTCAAGCGAGAAGAGTTCAGTGGATACGACTTAAATGCACAACCTGGACTTTCTTTTGACCATTATGACGAGAGTTAACTAAAAACACGACTGGATTTTAAAAAATCCAGTCGTGTTTTTTAGTTTTCTAATTCTTCTAAAGCGATACTTTTTTCTTCCCATTCAGTTGCTAATACATCATTTTCTGTATTTAATTTAGTCAATTGCACATTTATTTCTTGAACTTTAACATGATTACCAAATACCTCAGGATCAATTAATTGGACTTCTATTTCCTCAACTTGTTCTTCAATTTCAGCCATCTTCGTTTCTAACGCTTCAATTTGACGCGAAAGCTGTCTAGCTTTCTTTTGTGTTTCTTTATCTATTTCGCGGTGATTCTTACTTGTTGCAACAGGTTCAAGAATAAGCATATTTTTTTCTTGTTCTTCTAGAGCTAATAATTTTAATTCTTCTTGTTCGGCTTTTTTTTGAACGTAATAATCATAATCACCAAGATAAAGCGTGCTACCATCTGGCGACAGTTCAACGATTGAAGTAGCTAATCGATTGATAAAGTAACGGTCATGTGAAACAAATAAAAGTGTTCCATCAAAATCAATTAAAGCATTTTCTAATACTTCTTTGCTATCGATGTCTAAATGGTTGGTGGGTTCATCAAGGACTAAGAAATTGTCACGATTCATAGACAATTTTGCTAGCGCCAATCGAGCTTTTTCTCCACCGCTTAAGTTAGTAACGGATTTTTCAACATCATCGCCAGAAAATAAAAAGCTGCCCAAGATACTGCGGATATCTTTTTCGGGAGTCGTCGGATGACTGTCCCATAACTCACCTAAGACGGTTTTTCTAGAATTCAAATTGGCTTGCTCTTGATCATAATAGCCTAAATCGACATTTGTCCCAATTTGTTTTTCTCCTTGGATTAAAGGTAAATCATCAATTAACGACTTTAATAAAGTAGATTTTCCGATACCATTTGGTCCAACCAAAGCAATAGAGTCATATTTACGAATATCTAACTCAATAGGCGAAGACAAAATCTGATCTTCATAACCAATCGCTGCGTTTCTTAAAGATAAAATGACATTTCCACTTTCTTTTTCTGTTTGAAAACGAAAGTGAGCAGACTTTTCATCACCTTGAGGACGATCTATCCGGTCCATTTTTTCTAGCTGTTTACGCCGGCTTTGCGCACGCTTAGTAGTGGAAGCTCGTACTAAGTTACGGTTAACAAAATCTTCTAGTTTTGAGATTTCAGTTTGTTGTTTCTCGTATTCTTTCCATTCTTGTTCAAGATTAGCCGCTTTTAAGTCAAGATATTTAGAATAGTTGCCTTTATAATGTACCATTTTTTGGCGGCTGATTTCATAAACTTCGTTGACGACTTTATCTAAAAAATAACGATCGTGCGAAACAATGAGTAAAGCTCCTTGGTAAGCTTGTAAATAGTTTTCTAACCAGTTAAGAGTTTCGATATCTAAGTGATTAGTCGGCTCATCCAAAATCAGTAAATCTCTTTTTTCTAATAATAATTTTGCCAAAGCTAACCGTGTTTTTTGTCCACCAGATAATTGGCGAATGTTTTTTTGATAATCTTCTTCATAAAAACGAAAACCATGTAAAACAGAACGGATTTCTGCTTCATAACCAAAGCCATTAGCTAACTTAAAATCGTGCTGTAACTGGTCGTAGCGTTCTAATGTTTTTTGATATAAGGCTTCGTCAGCTAAAAGTTCAAGGTCGCCAAGTTGCAATTCAATCTTTCGCATCTCTTTTTCTAGTTGAATAACGGGTTCAAAAACCGTTAACATTTCATTCCAGATGGAATCATTTGAATGTAAACCAGTGTTTTGTGCAAGATATCCAATGGTTACTTGTTTGCTTTTAATGATTTGTCCAGCATCAGGTTGCTCAATTCCAGCAATCATTTTTAATAGAGTGGATTTCCCAGCACCGTTTCGGCCAACTAAAGCAATTCTTGAATTTTCTTGAATCTCTAAATAAGTATTTTCAAATAAGACATCAGCTCCAAAATAACGAGCGACGTGTTGAACTTGTAATAAAATCATTTTATTTCCTCATTTCATTATTCTCCACTCTAGTTTATCATATAACTGTAGGTTCTGATATTACTCCAGTAAATAAAAAAAACACTTCACAAGCAAGTTTTTTTAGTGCTTTATAATGAGACATAGTGAGAGAAACAGCAAAGCCAGTTAAGAAAATAGACTATATTTATTCAGAAAAAATGCTATAATAAGAACGTTGAGCTGAAAAGTTTGTGAAATTCCATTTGTTAGTATATACTTGTGAAAACATTAAAGCGAAAGTTAATGATAAAATATAACGGAGGAACAAGATGAATAAACCAAAAGTACCAAAAGCAACAGCAAAGCGCTTACCTATTTATTACCGCTATTTGCGTTTTTTGCATGATGCAGGTAAAGACCGTATTTCTTCAACAGAATTAAGCGAAGCAGTAAAAGTCGATAGTGCAACCATTCGACGTGATTTTTCTTATTTCGGAGCTCTAGGGAAAAGAGGATACGGTTATGATGTAGAAAATTTGATGAACTTTTTTAGTAAAACATTGAAACAAGATCGATTAACCAATGTCGCCTTAGTTGGTGTGGGTAACTTGGGACATGCTTTATTAAACTATAATTTCCATCAAAGCAATAATATGAGAATTAGTGCAGCTTTTGATATCAATGAAGACTTGATTGGGAAAATATTAAGTGGCGTCCCTGTTTATCCAATGAGCGATATGATTGAACAACTTAAAATCCAACAAATCGAAATCGTTATTTTAACAGTACCGACTAAAGTTGCCCAAGAAACAGCGAATGAATTACAAAAAGCTGGTGTAAAAGGAATTATGAACTTTACACCTATTCGCATCACTGTACCAGATGACATGCGTGTACAAAATGTTGATTTAACGAATGAATTGCAAACCTTGATTTATTTCTTGGATCATTATAAAAAAGAAGAACCAAAATTAGAAGAAGAATAAAAAAGGCGATAAACCTATTCGGGTTTATCGCCTTTTTTTATTTGCAAATAAATTTCTAATAATTTAGATGCACGCACAAAATCGCTGGTAGCAAATAGAACAAATAAAACTGGGAAAAGTCCCCAGCCTTCAGTGCCTACAGAGTTAATCGTAAACCAGATGAAGACAATAGACATAATGTAATTAAAAACAATTTGTAAGATAAAATTTTTGCTATTCATAGACAGTTGAAATTCCTTTCTCTACTAACCTTGTTTATTACTGGAATAAATTGAGTAAAACGACGCTGGTATTCATTAGAACGTGTGCAATAATTGGCGTAGCAATATTCTTTGTTTTGACATAAAGATAAGAAAAAACAAATCCCATTGACGAATAAAGTAAAATATGGCTATCTGCATGGATAAAAGCAAATAATAAAGAACTGATTACAGCTGCGCCTACAACACCCGTTAAGTCGTAAAAAAAGCCGAAAATAACTTTTCTAAAAACAAATTCTTCCATAATAGGTGCCATAATAGAAACAATAATGAGGTAATAAGGGTATTTACTAATTGTTAATAAAAGATTTTGTGTGTTGGCGGACTCCATCGTTAAGCCTAGTAATTGTGATTCAATGAGCGTTGCGATAAACTGAGCAGCAAAAGCCATCAGTGTTCCAATTAATCCCCACATCACAACTTCTTTCCAAGGGGCCGAAGTACTTAACGTTAGACTGTTCCTAATCGTTGACTTTCGATTTAGCACCAGCATAACTAGCGCACCTGCAGTAAAAGAAAAAATAGAGCCATAAATTAAGGCTTCTGTTTGATAGGTTTTAGGAGCTATAGCTAAAATTAAAACGGGCAAGAATTGAGCTACGATGTAAGTTAATAGAATAGAAATAGGTGTTTCTTTTATTCTTTTTTTCATAACTGATGTTAAACCTTCTTTTTTAGAAGCAACAAACTTCTTTATTTAAATTCTTGGTATTTGCTTATTTATTGAGAAAAGAACTAAGGTTTCTCGATAATCAAATAAGTTTCATTTGCCAGTATAACATAAGATACATCCAAAGAGGTAGAGTAATATCTGATTTCATTTCTAGAAAATGAGAGATTTCAACATAAAATAAAGAAATTTTTATTCTCAAAGAGTTAAAAGGCTTGCAATTAAGAGTGAAGTTGCTTATTATAAAAGAGTGGTTTAGCACTCTTCTAATAAGAGTGCTAAACAGGAAATAGGATAAGAAAAAATGGAGGGATTTACGTGTTAAAACCATTAGGAGAGCGTGTCATTATTGAAGTCGCAAAGGAAGAAGAAAAGACTGTCAGCGGGATTGTTTTGCCGGGTTCAGCGCAAGAAAAACCTCAGACAGGTTCAATCATTGCAGTAGGTGAAGGACGCATACTAGAAAACGGAACAAAAGTTGACTTATCAGTAAAAGTTGGCGATACCATTTTATTTGAAAAATATACAGGTACAGAAGTTAAATACGACAGCAAAGAATTTCTTGTCTTGAATGAGCGCGATATTATCGCAATCGTTGAGTAAAATAAACGAATAATGTGTTATTAATCGAGTAATAAAAATTTTGAAGTTAATTCATCTTAGGTTACACAATAATGGACAAGTTTAAAAGATTTCTCTCTGACTTGTCTAAATGAATATAAAAACAGACAAGTATAGGATAGTTCACATTAGACTTGTCTAAAAAAAATAAAAATGGACAAGTAGCAACTGACTAACGTCAGACTTGTCCATGTAGACTGATTAGTGGATAAACGGACTGCTTTCATTCTTTAACTTGTCCACCTTTTTAGAGTTCTGATTGAAACATGCCGAGAGAAAAGCTGTTTCATGCGGTTCTATTCAAAAATGAAGATAAACAACTAAAAGCAACACAACTAAACGAATGAGGTGAAGTAGAAATGGCAAAAGATATTAAATTTTCAGAAGACGCTCGTGCAGCAATGTTACGTGGTGTGGATATTTTAGCAGATACTGTCAAAGTAACATTAGGACCCAAAGGAAGAAACGTCGTACTTGAAAAAGCATACGGCTCACCATTAATCACAAACGATGGCGTAACCATTGCAAAAGAAATCGAACTAGAAGATCATTTTGAAAATATGGGAGCCAAACTAGTCGTTGAAGTGGCTTCAAAAACAAACGATATTGCTGGTGACGGAACAACAACCGCTACTGTGTTAACGCAAGCAATCGTTCGTGAAGGTATGAAGAACGTCACAGCTGGAGCAAACCCAGTGGGCATTCGTCGCGGAATTGAAATCGCAACAAAAGTAGCTGTAGAACAATTAATAGCTATTTCTAAAAAAGTAGAAACCAAAGAATCAATCGCACAAATTGCCGCAATCTCATCTGGAGACAGTGAAGTTGGACAATTGGTTGCAGACGCAATGGAAAAAGTCGGTAAAGATGGCGTCATCACAATTGAAGAGTCTAAAGGGATTGAAACTGAATTAGACGTTGTTGAAGGGATGCAATTTGACCGCGGTTACTTGTCACAATACATGGTAACCGACAACGATAAAATGGAAGCTGTTTTGGAGAATCCATATATCTTAATTACGGATAAAAAAATCTCAAACATCCAAGATGTCTTGCCTTTATTAGAACAAATCTTGCAACAAGGTCGTCCACTTTTAATTATTGCAGACGATGTTGATGGTGAAGCATTACCAACGCTAGTATTAAATAAATTACGTGGCACGTTCAACGTTGTAGCTGTAAAAGCGCCAGGATTTGGTGATCGCCGTAAAGCGATGCTAGAAGATTTGGCTATTTTAACCGGTGGAACAGTTATTACAGAAGATTTAGGACTTGAATTGAAAGACACAAGCATCAATGAATTAGGACATGCAGCTAAAATTGTTGTCACAAAAGATTCAACGACAATTGTTGAAGGAGCAGGTTCTTCAGAGACTATCATGCAACGTGTTTCTTTATTGAAAGCCCAAGCTGCTGAAACAACATCTGATTTTGATCGCGAAAAGTTACAAGAACGTCTTGCTAAACTTTCAGGCGGAGTAGCTGTTATTAAAGTTGGAGCAGCAACAGAAACAGAATTAAGAGAGCGTAAACTTAGAATTGAAGATGCCTTAAATGCAGCTCGTGCAGCAGTAGAAGAAGGAATCGTATCTGGCGGAGGAACAGCCTTCATCAATGTTCAAGCAAAAGTTGCCGAGCTTGAAGAAGAAGGAGACGTCGCTACTGGTATAAAAATCGTGTTGCGCGCTCTAGAAGAGCCTATCCGTCAAATCGTAACAAACGCTGGTTTAGAAGGCGCTGTTGTCGTTGAAAAAATGAAACAAGTTGAAATGGGTATTGGGTTCAATGCCGCAACAAATGAATGGGTCAATATGATTGAAGCTGGAATTGTTGATCCAACTAAAGTTACTCGTTCAGCGTTACAAAACGCAGCAAGTATTGCAGCACTGTTATTAACAACAGAAGCTGTTGTCGCTAACCAACCAATGCCAGATGCACCAGCTGGAATGGGAATGGATCAAGGAATGGGCGGCATGATGTAAGAAGAATTAACTCTTTGGCACCAAAGAATTAAATTGTAAAATAGCTACTAGAAAAGACTTTTCGTAAGTTTATTAACTTACGAAAGGTCTTTTTTTCTTGTATAGTGATCTTATTTTTTTATAGAAGATTTTAGACTAGTGATTATGGTAAGATTGAGTAGGTTATAATAAAAAAATAGTACGTAATTCACTCTAATAATGGTAAGAAAGTAAGCGCTAAAGAACTAAACTAGACTGGTTTAGAGTGAAAGAAACCAATTCATCTTATCTCACTAATTAAGAAAGAAAATACGCACCAACGGTTGTTGGATACATACGGAGGAATAAATATGATTACATCAGATGAAATAAAAAGAAGATTATGGGACGGTGCCAATGAGTTACGAGGGTCAATGGATGCCAGTCGATACAAAGATTATATGTTGGGACTCATGTTCTACAAATTTTTAAGCGATAAAACAATCGATACATTTAGAATGACGAGCGGTATGAAACAACAGACCGAAAAAGAAGTGATTGAAGCTTATCATGAAAACTACCAACAATATGGAGATCAACTTGTAAAGATGATTTCTGATGTTCTTGGGTATTATGTTTTACCAGAACACTTATACCAAACGTGGATTAGCGCTATTCGTACAGGTGAATTTGAAGTTCAAAAAGTAACTGATAGTTTGAATAATTTCGAGAGAACAATCGCTATAACAGGTGATTCAGATGACTTTAAAGGATTATTCTCAAGTTCTACTCTTGACTTGACAGATACGGCTTTAGGCAGCAACTTAAATGAACGAAATAAAAATATAAAAGAATTGGTTTTACTCTTTGCTGATTTGAACATGGTTGCCTTGCAAAAAGGAGACGTATTAGGGAATGCGTATGAATATCTAATTGGGCAATTTGCAATGGAGTCTGGAAAGAAAGCAGGGGAATTCTATACTCCACCACAAGTAAGTGAAGTTATGGCCCAAATTGTTGCTAAAACAAAATCAATTAAATCGATTTATGACCCAACAGTTGGTTCAGGCTCACTTTTATTAACGGTGAGCAAATACTTATCAGAAGATGAGAAGAAAAGATTAGCGTATTATGGCCAAGAAAAAAATACAGCAACCTATAACTTAACTAGAATGAATCTCTTGCTTCATGGTGTACGCCCAGAGAAAATGACGATTAGCAATGGCGATACACTTGCAGAAGATTGGCCAGAAGACCCACAGCGTCCTAATGATGGTGTACAATTCGATGCAGTCGTAATGAATCCGCCATACTCAGTAAAGAATTGGAATAAATCAAATTTAAAAATCAGTGATCCACGGTTTGAAGTCGCAGGAGTTCTACCGCCTGATTCAAAAGGGGACTATGCCTTTCTTTTACATGGACTGTTCCACTTAGGTCAACAAGGAACAATGGCGATTGTCTTGCCTCATGGGGTGTTATTCAGAGGAGGATCAGAAGGCGAAATACGTAAACGATTATTAGCGAAGAATTATATTGATACCATCATTGGTCTTCCAGACAAATTATTTACAAATACAGGTATTCCAGTTACAGTACTTATTTTGAAGAAAGATCGCCCACTTGGCGCACCTGTATTGATGATTGATGCTTCTAAAACATTTGTAAAAGAGGGGAAGCAAAACGTTTTACAAGAAAAAGATATTGCTAAAATCGTAGATGCTTACGCGACGAGTAGTGAAGAAGTCGGTTATAGCCACTTGGCAACGAGAGATGAAATTATAGAAAATGACTACAACTTAAATATTCCACGTTACATTGAAACAATTGATGGAGAAGTTTCACATGATGTAGATGCACACTTATATGGGGGAATTCCTTCTAAAAATATTACAGAATTAAAGGTATTACAAGAATCTGTTCCAACGATTATCAAGCAAGCGCTGAAAGAAGTTCGTAGTGGATATGTTGAACTAACAGAACCAATAGAGGCATTAACAAAAAAAGTGTTGAATGATGATCATGTTAGTCAAAAATCAAAAGCAGTTGAGCAACAATTAAAAGTTTATCTAGATAAGTATTGGGAACTATTAAAAACAATCGATGACGTAAATGGGGTTACTGAACTTCGTGATGCGATGTTGCTAGAGATTAAGGAATTACTATTAGCGTTCAAGCACATAAATGAATACGATGGTTACCAAATTATTGCTGAAATCTGGAAAGAAAAATTAACTGAAGATGCAGAGATTATTGCTTTGACTGATTTCTATACTGCTGGTCGCACTCGAGTACCATTAATGGTAACGAAAGGCACAGGCAAGAAAAAACGAGAAGAACAAGACGGTTGGATAGGCAGTATCGTATCGAATGACTTAATCAAAAAACAGTTATTTTCTGAAGATGTTGTTACAATAGAAGAAAAAGAAGCAGGACTTTCTGAAGTTGAAGCGGAATTAATGGATTTAGTCGAAGCAGCAAAAGTGGAAGATAGTGACGAAGAAAGTGCGTTGAGTGAGGTGTTGAACGATAAAGAAGATGCTTTCACAATTGGTTTAATTCGCTCGTTATTAAAAGAAGCTACAAAAGGAAATACAGACTATACGTTATTGAAAAAAGTTGAAGACTTATTAAACGGAAAAACGAATTTAAGTCGTGAAGTAAAGAAATTAAACCAAGAATTAAAAGAAGCAACTGAATCACGTATCGAAACGTTAACGAATGAAGAAATTGATAATCTTATGTATGAAAAGTGGTTTGGTTCTCTGGTTTCTAAAGTGATGCGCTTAGTTGAAAATCCTTTAACCGAAGAATTAGCCGTATTAGAACAACTACAAAATCGTTATTCTGATACGCTAACTACATTGGAAGAAGAAGGAAACCAATTAGAGCAAGAGTTAGAAGAGATGATGCAGCAATTGGTGGTGAATGAGTCTTGAATAAGAAAAAATTAGTTCCGAATAGAAGATTTGAAGAATTTAATAAGAAATGGGAAGAAAGAATATTAAAAGATTTTCGAGATAAAAATCATAAGTATTCATATACAGGTGGGCCTTTTGGTTCTGATTTAAAGTCAGAGGATTACACGAAAAAAGGCGTTAGAATAATTCAACTTCAAAACATTGGAGACGGTATTTTTTTAGATAAGTATAAAATATATACCTCTGAATCAAAAGCTAAAACACTTTCATCAAATTTAATTTATCCAGAAGAAATAATTATTGCTAAAATGGCCGAACCATTGGCAAGAGCAGCAATTATACCTGGAAACTATACGAAATACTTAATGTCTTCAGATGGGATCAGGTTAAAAGTAAATACACAAAATTATCACACGTATTTTATATTAACATTAATCAACGATTTAAGATTTAGGAAAAAGGCTTTGCAAAATTCAACTGGAACAACTAGAAAACGAATTGGACTCGTAACATTAGGAAATTTATCATCTTACCTCCCAAATTATAGGGAACAACAAAAAATTGGTGAGTTTTTTAAGCACTTAGATCAAATGATTTCTCTCGAACAGCATAAGTTAGAAAAAAAAAAAGCTTTGAAATCTGCTTATCTTGTTGAAATGTTCCCAGCTGAGGATAAACCAGTACCAAAAAGAAGGTTTCCAGGATTTAAAGAGAAATGGATTGAAAGCAAGTTAAAAGATATTTCCGAAATAGTAGGTGGTGGTACACCTAGCTCTAATAAAGAAGAGTTTTGGAATGGGAACATCGATTGGTATTCACCTACTGAAATTGGAAATGAAATTTATGTTGATAGTAGCGTTAGAAAGATTACTGAAATTGGACTTGAAAAAAGTTCTGCAAAGATACTCCCAGCAAATAAAACAATTTTATTTACTAGTAGAGCTGGAATTGGTAGTATGGCGATACTAAAGAATTCGGCTTCTACAAATCAGGGATTTCAATCTATCATTTTGAAAAGTGAAATTGATACTTATTTCATTTATTCAATGGGATATTTGATTAAATCATATGCAATTAGTAAAGCATCGGGATCTACTTTTTTGGAAATATCTGGAAAAACTTTAGGTGAAATGCCTATATTCGTACCAATATTCGAAGAACAACAAGCAATAGGTGAGTTCTTCAAAAAACTAGACGATAAAATCACGAACCAACAACAAAAACTAGATAAACTAAAAGCAATGAAGCAGGCTTATTTACAAGAAATGTTTGTGTAAAAAGGTGGGATGAAATGAGTAATGCACCGAAAAATGTATCAGAAGCAGGCTTTCAAGACCGTTTTGTAGAAAGATTGCACCGATTTAAATGGGAATCGCCTGAAGAATTAGATGGAACAAAACTAAAAGTAACGACCAAAGACTTAATCAATCATTGGCGTAGTGAATTAAATCGGATTAACGTGGATCAACTGGAAGGTATTCCTTTAACGGACAATGAATTTAGCCAAGTGATGGCTCAAGTGGATAAAATTGCCAATAGTTTTGAAGCAGCGAAATTATTGGCGATGGAAGGATCTAAAGGTAAAATAGATGGTATTTACCGAGATGCGGATGCACGCGTGACAAGAGAACAAATTACGCTCACTATCTTCAAAAAGGCACAAGTAAGTGGCGGAGATTCCAGCTACCGTATCGCAAGAGAAGTAGCAACTCCCAATGGCAACCGTTTTGATATAGTTTTACTAATCAATGGGTTACCGCTTATTAATATTGAACAAAAGCGTGCAGATAGAACCTTGGATGAAGCCTTTAGTCAATTTGAACGGTATTACAAAGAGGGAGAATATACGAAGAATTTCATGGCCTTTTCACAAATGATGGTCATTACTTCTGAAGTAGCCACTCGTTATTTTGCTACACCTAAAACGGTTCTTGATTTTAACCCGAGCTTTTTATTCCACTGGGCAGATCAAGACAATATCCCGGTTAACAATTGGGAAGAAGTTATTGGTCAATTTTTGATGATTCCAATGGCGCATCAAATGGTCGGAGATTATTTAGTTATTGATCAAGCAAAAGAGGAAGAAGACCGGCGACATATGCTCATGCGTTCTTATCAAGTTCATGCCTTACAAGCCGTTGAAGGAGCAGCGTTTGGCTGGGATAATGAAGAACGAATTCCTCATGGTGGTTTCGTGTGGCATACAACCGGTTCAGGAAAAACGATTACGAGTTTTAAAACGGCCCTCTTTCTTTCGACACGAGCGGGCTTTGATAAAGTCGTCTTTCTTTTAGATCGTCGTGAGTTAGATAGCCGGACAAGCGAGGATTTTAAAGCTTACGCGGCTTATGAATCGGTTTCTGTCGATGGGACAAAACATACTTACGGACTACGTAAAATAATGCATTCATCCAATAGCGGTATCGTTGTCACAACCACATTCAAGCTAAATAGTTTAGTGAAGGATTTGATTGAGGCAGATGATACTCATTTAGCCGATAAGCGAATCGTATTTATTATTGACGAAGCACATCGGACAACAATGGGACAAATGATGGGGACCATTAAAGATTATTTTGGTGCGAATAGTTTATTTTTTGGCTACACAGGAACGCCACTGTTTGATGAAAATCAAGCTAAAGGAAAAATAAATCAAAAAAGTGAAGTCATTGATACAACAGAAAAATTATTTGGTCCACTGGTTCATCGATATACGATTGAAGAAGCGATTGCTGATAAAAACGTTTTAGGCTTTCACGTTGATTATATCAACACTGGTGAATTTAGTAGTTACGAAGACTTGAGAGAACAGTTAATCGATCTGCTAAAAGAAGAGCATCCAGAAACCGAAGAAAGAACAATAGAAAGACAAGTACAAGAATTAACTGATTTAGAAGTTGAAAAAGCAGCAAAAGAAGAAAGTCTGTTAGTGTATCATGATGACATGCACATCCCACGAGTAGTAGAAGAAATTTTGGCCCAGTGGGATGCTCAATCTCAAGATCGAACATTCAATGCGATTTTAACTGTTGCCTATAAAAAACGTGTGATGGCTTATTTTGACGAATTTAAAAAACAAATGAAAGAAAAAGATAGCCAATTGAATATCGTAATGACATTTAGTTTCGGTACGACCAATGAAGCAGAACGGATGGATCCAGCGATCATTGAAAACATGTTCAAAGAGTACGGCTTGTTTACTGGTATTGAGTTTGTAGTTGGCGATCAAAAACGTGGAGAAGAAGCCTATTTTGAAGATGTTATTGAACGAGCAGCTAAAGGAGGAAGTGGCCGTAACCCTAAAAATATTGACCTTGTTATTGTGGCAGATCAATTATTAACAGGTTATAACTCTAAACTGTTGAACACCCTTTATGTTGATCGCTCGTTGGGACTGCATGGATTGATTCAAGCTTATTCGAGAACGAATCGGATCTACGGTTCAACGAAAGAATTTGGAACAATTATTAATTTTCAATACCCTAAAATCACTGAAGAAATGGTTAATGTCGCTTTAAAACTCTATGGTAGTGGTGGGACGAGTAGTAAAGCGATTGTTGAGCCTTATTTAACAGCAAGTGAAAAATTTAAACTCTTACTGATTGATATGAAAGAGGTATTGCCTGACCCAACAAATTGGCAAGCCATCCAACCGTTAGAAGAGACAAATAAATTATTCGTACAAGCGTATAAAGAGGCTTCAGAACAATTTAACCTAGTTGAACAATATTATGAGTATCAATGGAATGATGAGGCGTTTGGAATGGATGAACGAACGTGGTTCTATTACATTGGTGCCTATCGCAACTTGTTAGTTGAAGAAGGGGGAGATTTGCCCTTACCTCCACCAGTTCCGATGCTAGCAGGAAAAACGAAATTAGCAGGGACACAAGTCATTGATGCCAATCATATCTTGAATTTAATTGGTTCTAAAACAATTTCAACTAACGGGAGACAAATTGTTGATACGGAAACGCTGCGTATTATTTACCAACAAATTGAAGAATTGAGTAATCTTGGTGAAAATGAACAAGCGAAATTATTGAAAGAGTTTGTCGTGGAAGAATTAGAAGCTGGAAAGATTTCAAGTGAGATTAATTTTGATCGAGCGTTTGAAGAGTGGAAGAATGATAAAAAGAAAACCTTTATTTACGGAGTTGCAAAAGAGTGGGGAGTAGACGGTGAGGTTTTTGAAAAATCTGTAGAGGCTTATTCACTCACTTCGCCAAAAGATATTCCGTTTATTGATGACTTAATAGGAAGTTTGGATTTTTCTTCTGCAACTAAAAAACAAGGAAGCAATCAACTGATGCACAACTTTGCATTGACACCCTATCTCATAAAGACTGTTCCGCAAATTAAAACAAAATTCAAATTATAAAACAAAATTTGGACCAGTATCGGTTACCTTTATTACGACTTAAGATTACTGAAACACTCGCATTTTTTCTGCGAGTGTTTTAAAGGGTTATCCTACTAAAAAAATGATTAGAATAAAAGAATTTCTTATGGGCTACACTCTACTCAGAGGGATTCTTTTATTTTTTATCTTTCAATTGATGTATTCATGCTAGTTACTAGGAAAGATGAAAAGACTATACGCTTTATATTAACAGGTTCCTTATTCTTTATTGCCATAATAATCATAAGCAAAATAGCCTGCTAATAAACCAAACGCAGCTCCAAAAGTAAGGATAAAGGATAATTGAAATGGAAAGAACAGACTGAAAACTAATCCAATCAGACAGCCAATGGTCCTAAAGGAATTAGGCTATCCAATAAAATTTGATCTTTTTTTGTTTTTTTCTTACCCAACGTTCCTTGTTTAGATTTCTTTTTAAGTCTAGTGATGACAAATAAAGCGATCCCACCTACAATTAATAAAGGCAATAAAATACCTATAATTTCTATAATGGACCCCATGTAAAACACCCTTTCTTAGTTGAATGAGTCTTCATTTACTTTTTGTACATTACTTTTGGTGAGCCTTTTCCATCAGTAACTAATAGAACTGTTTTCTAGGAAAGAGCTCTTTACAACTTACTTCATTTTATATTTTTCTTTAGGAGCGTTAGTCGGTATATATCCATTGTACCATCCAGATTACCTTAGTCTAAATTTAATCTTCAATACAAAAAGATAAAGTGGACTAGAATTTTTTCTATCGTTACAATCATTTAGCTTTTATTAGTATGCCTTTTCTTGTAACGAAACCTCATCGTGGTATGATTATAGGGAAATCGTTCATTAAATAAGTTGAATGCAGAAATAATTTTAGTAAACGATATTACTAACTAAATTAAAAAGTAGGAGGAGTAAAATGAAAACGAAAATTCAATGGAAGTGGGTTATAGGAGCATCAGTCGTATTTCTCTTATTCTTATCTTTTGTTCTGCCACAGATAGCTAGTTATTCAAGCGAAGCCATCGGACAATCGGAATCGCCAGATCAATCATTCCTTTACTCGGGTTCACAGTTATATGATTTAGCCGAGAGTTATGGCGAAGGAGGCAGAAAAACGTACATTTTATTAAGGTGGACGTTTGATTTAGTTTGGCCAGTTGTTTATACGTTGTTTTTAGTTGTGTGGACAATCAAATTAGTAGAGTACATCCCAGGAAACAAGCGAATGAGATACCTAGTATTCCTTCCAATCATGGCGGCATTTTTTGATCTTTTAGAGAATATCGGAGCAACAATTGTAATGGCAAGGTATCCCTTAGAGTCTGGCATCATCCAAACACTAACACCAGTAGCAACCTTTATAAAATGGAACATGGTTTTGGGATCTTTCCTACTCCTCCTATTTTTAATGATAAAAATCTTAATAGTAAAAATCAAAAAACGATTAAAAGACAAAAACTAGTAAAAAATTCTGTTTGAGCCTGACCAAAAAGCGCTGAATCCCATTAAGGGGATTCAACGCTTTTTGGTTTAGTATCATTCACTCATTAAAATTTGGGCAATGCTATTTCCTGGAATTTGTGGTGGCAACGAACGAGTTGTGACTGGTTCAGATACCAATAAAACTTTAACCGTTGTACCAGCCTTTATCTCTTCAATTAGTCGTTTTTCTTGAGTTTTTTCATCAAGAATAAAAACGCCTTCTGCTAAAAGAATGACTTCATTGAGCCGACCCCCGAAAGTTAGACCTGGAAAATCTAAACTTAGGGGGTTTTTGTATGGCAAAATATAGTTTCGAATTTAAGCTAACGGTTGTTAAGAGTTATTTAGATGGAGCTGGTGGATACAAGTTTTTGGCTAAAAAATATGGTATCCCAGGAAAAAGTGGATCCCAACTCAAAATATGGGTCGCTAATTATAGACAATTCGGTGAGGA
>NZ_FXBJ01000001.1 GCF_900177385.1 Carnobacterium iners | reverse complement strand
GTCTAAAATCGTTAAAAAAAGATTGGTTAAATCGTTTGTAGTTCATTCACGTACAAATACGAGCATTTAGCTTTAAAGTTCGTTAAACCAACCTAAAGGCTATTTAAAGTCGTTTTAAATGCAATATGTTTAAATTTGTTTCACTTATCCGTCTGATTTTTCTTACGAGAATAAAAAAATTGTCGTAAGAAAGGTTGAATGGGCAGTAGACAAACGAAAGAAGAGCAAAGCTAATGCAAAATAACTTAAAGTCATTAAGAAAGCACCAAAAGCTGTATGGAACACATTATTAAAAATAAACGTTATCGCTGCATAGGTAACAGCCAGTATCCCAAAAAGTTTTTTTGTTCATTTCTAAACTCCTAATGGTTCATTTTCTTTAACTTGCTGCATTTCATTTTTAGTATGAATCAAGCGAATTTTCGTTTCAATTTCAGTAACGACCAGAAAGACAATTTGCAGGTATTTTTCTTTTTTTATTTTTAAAGAGGTGTTAACTAATTTTAGAGGGAACTAGATCAGACTACTTTTTATTTAACGAACGATTCTGATTTTCAAATGTTAATTTGGTTTGGCAGGCAACGGGTATGTAGTGCATTCCCCAAAACGTTGTTTTGACCTGATAGGAAGTTTCCTATAACCTTACGCTCTTTTATATTTATTTTTTTCAAAATAAGTATAAAAGGTTGTTGTCGCTTTGCTCGATTTTTTTAAAAGAGAACAAAAATAAAAGAAGTATACGAAAGAAAAAAAGTTCTCCATTTTGCATCTTTATTATTCTTATGCTCTATCTTTTTTTCTTTTTTTTTTGAAAGCATCTCTTTTTGTTCTGACCTCTTTTTAGATTTTAAACAAAGGGCGCACTTACACATCATCTTTTAAGATGATGTATGTTGCTTCCTGAAATCTAAAAAGTATTTTAAAATGATCACGTAACCGTGTCGTTTTAAAATACTTTTTTGTGTGAAAATTCCTTCGGAATTTAAAAACTCGCTTTGCTCATGTCTAAAAATTTAAGTTTGATTCTCTCTATTTATCTAGTAAAATTGTAGTAGCAAAGACTAGAAGCAATAACGGTTGATTAGTGGTCCAGTCACTCGTTATTCTTCAAGAAGCTAATGGGAAAAGCTTTTTGGAGCTAGTTTTTTTGCTTTTAACCCGTAAATAGGAAGCGAGCACCAGTAAACATCTGGTATAGCCTGTTATACCAAAATAAATTTTGGTCAGGCTCTGCGAGGCAAAAACCGTCTGTTCTCTCTGTCCCTTTTTTCGCCTTTAGGCTGAAAAGGATCGTCGTAAACAGGCCCGAAAAACGACGGTATTCCCGTCTGTTTTTTCGGGCAAAATAAAAAAATCCCCTTCGCCTTTTTGGCAGGGGACTTTTCTTTAAAAAAAGAGATGAAAAGCAAGAGAAAAAACACGTTAAAGTGTCATACATATGTATACATTATGTATGACAAGTGTAACACATATGTGTACATATGTCATACACGACCTCTTGCAAACGCCGGTATAACAGTCTTTTGAAGAGGGGTAAGAAAAGGCCGTTTTTCGCCTTCTAGGCGCCTGGTTTTATTTTTGAGATTCGTCAGGCACAGCCTGACACGTCAACGTTTTGAAGCGGAGCGGAAAACCGGCAGGCGCCTGAATCTCTTTATGCTCTCCTTAAAACCTACTGATTTGAATTTTAAAATAGTTTTTTTGTAGCAAGGATATTTTTTTGAAAATCGACACGTATAAACGACAGCAGAAAAGCAGTCAGATCCATACCTGTTTACTGTCAATTTTGGGAAGAATTAAAATTGACAATTATTTAATAGTCTTACTTTTACCAATGGAATCGATAATTACTCCAAAGATTCCTCCACTAATTACTCCAAAGATAATAGTTGAAACCCAATTATCAAATGAAAAGTAACCCACTAGTGTCGTACTAACAATTGTAGGAAAACAATATAATACTTATCTATAAAATTACCTTTTTTAATTTTCTTGTCTATAGATGAAACCATTGTTTTATCCCCTCTCAATAATTGATCCAAAGAAATATTTAACTCATCGGAAATTTTTAACAAAGTTGAATATCAGGGTAATTTCTTCCTACTTCCCAATTTGAAACTGCGGCCCTTGTCACATCCAATCGTTCAGCAAGCTCTTCCTGAGTAATATTCAATTCAGTTCTTCTTTTTTTTATTTCATGACTGATTTCCATTAACAATCTCCTTTAAACGAAGTTAATCATTCTTACTCCTTTTGTACAAGCTAGGGATTCTATCGTCCGTTTGATAAGGATGATAGAATCTGTGTCATTGTTTTAAACGCTACGTTTGTAAACCTTATATTTTAAATCCAATAAATATTTTTAGACTAATACATGAAATTCTATAGAACCGTGTATCCCGAACCCTTTTATATCAGGATTCTTTTTATCTATTTTTTTTATTTTCAAAGACCAGCTAAAGCTAATTACAAAAAGTAAAAATGCGGCAATTCCTAAATACAAAAGAAGCCCTCCTTTTTTATAGTTCTGTTGATAATAACATATACCTAAGTTGTGATTGTTTCATACATGAAATCTTATAAAGTCATGGATGTATATATATTGCCTTTAAATACATTTCATTTGTATTGATAGTCAATCTTATTATATTGATTTTTCTTGATAATAGTGATAGAATAAAAGAGTAGAAAGGAGTGTTTAAGTTGACTACAAAAAATGTTCAAATACGCATGGAAAATGAATTAAAAGAAAATCAGATGAACTGTTCAATAACTTAGGTACATCTACTAATGAGGCTATTAAGATCTTTTTAAGTACAGCTGTTAGGACTAATGGTTTTCCGTTTGAAATTACGCTAGATAAACCAAATACTGAGACTAAAAAAGCTATTGAAGAAGCTTATGCTATTCAAGATGGCAAGATTGAGGCTCAAGTATATGATACTGTAGATAACTTTATGAAAGATTTAAGGTCGTAGAGGATAATATGCTGAAACTAAGGAAAACCTCTTTATTTAAAAAGCAGTACAAGAAAATGATTAGTAGTGGTCGGTATAAAGAAGAAAATTTTGTAGAAATACTAAAAAATTAGTGAATCAAGAACCATTAGATGAAAAACATAATGATCACTCTTTAGTAGGGCAAAAACGTCCTGTTAGAGAGTTACATATTAATCCTGATTGGCTTTTGATTTATTTAATTGATGATAAACAACTTATTCTTACGGTCGTTCAAACTGGAACTCATTCAGATTTATTTGGCCATAAGCAACAATTTTAAAACAGATGAAATTTCTTAGAAATATGTATCTAGAACCTTGTCTTGACAAGGTTCTTTTTTTGGATATTTACTTTTCTAAAAAATATTAGCTATTGTTATCATCATACTTAGACCAATATGGGGTTAGTTTTTTTAGAATCACTAATTTGAATTTTTATAAATACATGAATTGACATAGAATCGTGTATTCAGATCCTTATTAAATCAAGACAATTTTTTTTAACTTAAAAGCAAAAAAATCGCAGGTAGTTATCAATGCGGGTACGCCTACTAATAGTGTTTATTTATTTTTAAACGTGTTTAAGTCAAATAATAAGCGAAATGCGAAGCTAATACCACTACAGAATAGATAAATGTTAAATCGTAATAAGTATTTTTGAATGCAAAACCATCAATATAAATATAAAAAAACTACCAAATTATGACTATAAGATCTTGTATAATTCTTTTTTGTTTTTTTCATAGTAAATACTCCTTCTTTTTTTGATATTTAGTTGATACATGAAATTAGATAAAATCGTGTATCCAGAACCCTTTAACAGCAGGGTTCTTTTTTATGACCACGCTCAATACACGATTTTGCTTTAACCAGCGTTGTAATCGGCTATTCTTTTTTATTAAAGAGACGGCTGAAAATGCCTTTTTTCATTACTGGCTCACTAGGATCAACAAACTTAATCTTTGTTTCATTATCTGCAGGTATATCTAATTGCTTATTTTTTTCTTCTTCTGCAGTAAGTAATTTTTCTACCAATGTTTCTAACCTTTCAATATTATTTGTTTGTTTTTCCATAATTTCTACCTGCTTGTATACTACTGATATAACAGATAGTAGTGTTACATCAGATACAGCTTCCTCTGTATCTTCGACTGTAACACTACTATACCCTATAGAGAACAAAGCTTGATTTATAGCGTTATCTAGTGTTATATCAGTAGACTTTAGCGCTACTAACTGTTGTAGTAGTGTTATATCAGTAAGAGAATATAATCGATGATTTTTTTTGTTTCGATAGAAATATTTCCCGTCAGGTGACTGCTTATCAATTAAAGATACGTATTTTCTAAGGGCGGATTCTGATAAATCAACCTTTTCAAGCACTTCAGAGAATGCAAACATTTCTTTTCCTTCTATCTCTTTCAATATTTGAACCTCCTCAAAATACTTTTAGAATAGACTTTTAAGGTGCTATAGTACTGATATAGTAGCATGTTATTTTGTCCAGTCATCTAAGGGAACTTTTTGTAAGTTATTATCAATAAGATTAATGTTTTTAATAAAATGGTTGCGAATATCTACTTGTACAACTTTTCGTCCACGGTTAGCAGTAAACATTTCTAATTCCATATCATTTATTTTAAGATTAATTTCATTTATTGCTTTTTGAAACACGTTTTTATTAAGATCTTTAAAAGCATAACTTTCTGGAGCGCCAAGCCATTCTTTGAACTCGTCAGGAGTACCACTTAAAACTGTTTTTTTCTTGCCATAATCTTTATCAGCTTCACGCATTAACTTGTATAAAAGATAGAAATTTACTATTTAGTTGAATTGTATCAAGAAGAAGATATTGAGTATAACTTTCTTTCAATGAAAGTAATATGGAGCGAAATTTTGATTAATACGTAATTCGATTTGGCCATTTTCCCATACATCTATATCAGAAAACCAACCAGTAATAGTCATTTTTTTTCTTGTTCGCTAAATAAAGACGTCTTTTTTCGCATTTCATTAATATTAACTATCAGAATAATTTTACCGTTCGGTAGACCTAATTATTAGTAATTTCATACATAGACGTACGTACGATATTAAGCTAGTATCAGAGGTTTTATCTTAGAAATAACAAAATCCATATTTTAAGTTGTCGAGCTGTTAAATCATGTCTTGCTTTAGTATTAAATCATTATGCTCTACTACATAATAAATTTTGAATCATCAAGGTCTTCAGTATTAAAATTTCTATCACTGGCCCACAAATCTAATTTACGCATAAAATACCTCCTTTATATTAAGGTTAGTTTAACAATATAGAGGTTAAATAGCAATTCTTTTCTATAATAACTCCCATAGGTGTACTTTACACTCCCCATAGGTGTACTTTACACTCCCCATAGGTGTACTTTACACTCCCATAGGTGTACTTTACACTCCCCATTAACTCTCTTTATCCTTGGTGTTAAAGCATTAATAATTCATTAAGTACTTAGAAGTATTATTCAATTATTATATAAAGTAAAAAAGAAACGTTTGTGTTTTGTGTTCCATATCATTAAATTATTACAAATAAAATATTTAACCGCAAAAGTGTTGCTAGTACAATATTGACTTAAAGACAAAGTGTCGTCTTTGAGTATTCTTGAAACGCAATAAAAATATCTATAAATATATTGAGTTTAGTATTTTTAGGAAAAGTGATAGACAAGATCAAGTGACAAAAGGAAACCTTGCTCCGCAAGCTAAAAAGCATTCTAAAAAGTCAAAAGAAGTCGCTACGCTCCATTTGCAATGAAAAGAGAGGGGAAGAGAAGGCTTTTTAGTAAAACGGCTTAAAAGCTTGTTTTGGCTAAGAATAAAACGAGTAAAGAGCTCACTTCGTTCGTGCAGGGCAAGCCCTACATACCCAAAGTCTAAAATCGTTAAAAAAAGATTGGTTAAATCGTTTGTAGTTCATTCACGTACAAATACGAGCATTTAGCTTTAAAGTTCGTTAAACCAACTCTAAAGGCTATTTAAAGTCGTTTTAAATGCAATATGTTTAAATTTGTTTCACTTATCCGTCTGATTTTTCTTACGAGAATAAAAAAATTGTCGTAAGAAAGGTTGAATGGGCAGGTAGACAAACGAAAGAAGAGCAAAAGCTAATGCAAAATAACTTAAAGTCATTAAGAAAGCACCAAAAGCTGTATGGAACACATTATTAAAAATAAACGTTATCGCTGCATAGGTAACAGCCAGTATCCAAAAAGTTTTTTTGTTCATTTCTAAACTCCTAATGGTTCATTTTCTTTAACTTGCTGCATTTCATTTTTAGTATGAATCAAGCGAATTTTCGTTTCAATTTCAGTAACGACCAGAAAGACAATTTGCAGGTATTTTTTCTTTTTTTATTTTTTAAAGAGGTGTTAACTAATTTTTAGAGGGAACTAGATCAGACTACTTTTTTATTTAACGAACGACTTCTGATTTTCAAATGTTAAAATCTTGTTTGGCAGGCAACGGGTATGTAGTCGCATTCCCCAAAACGTTGTTTTGACCTGATAGGAAGTTTCCTATAACCTTACGCTCTTTTATATTTATTTTTTTCAAAATAAGTATAAAAGGTTGTTGTCGCTTTGCTCGATTTTTTTAAAAGAGAACAAAAATAAAAGAAGTATACGAAAGAAAAAAAGTTCTCCATTTTGCATCTTTATTATTCTTTATGCTCTATCTTTTTTTCTTTTTTTTTTGAAAGCATCTCTTTTTGTTCTGACCTCTTTTTAGATTTTAAACAAAGGGCGCACTTACACATCATCTTTTAAGATGATGTATGTTGCTTCCTGAAATCTAAAAAAGTATTTTAAAATGATCACGTAACCGTGTCGTTTTAAAATACTTTTTTGTGTGAAAATTCCTTCGGAATTTAAAAACTCGCTTTGCTCATGTCTAAAAATTTAAGTTTGATTCTCTCTATTTATCTAGTAAAATTGTAGTAGCAAAGACTAGAAGCAATAACGGTTGATTAGTGGTCCAGTCACTCGTTATTCTTCAAGAAGCTAATGGGAAAAGCTTTTTGGAGCTAGTTTTTTTGCTTTTAACCCGTAAATAGGAAGCGAGCACCAGTAAACATCTGGTATAGCCTGTTATACCAAAATAAATTTTGGTCAGGCTCTGCGAGGCAAAAACCGTCTGTTCTCTCTGTCCCTTTTTTCGCCTTTAGGCTGAAAAGGATCGTCGTAAACAGGCCCGAAAAACGACGGTATTCCCGTCTGTTTTTTTCGGGCAAAATAAAAAAAATCCCCTTCGCCTTTTTGGCAGGGGACTTTTCTTTAAAAAAAGAGATGAAAAGCAAGAGAAAAAACACGTTAAAAGTGTCATACATATGTATACATTATGTATGACAAGTGTAACACATATGTGTACATATGTCATACACGACCTCTTGCAAACGCCGGTATAACAGTCTTTTGAAGAGGGGTAAGAAAAGGCCGTTTTTCGCCTTCTAGGCGCCTGGTTTTATTTTTGAGATTCGTCAGGCACAGCCTGACACGTCAACGTTTTGAAGCGGAGCGGAAAACCGGCAGGCGCCTGAATCTCTTTATGCTCTCCTTAAAACCTACTGATTTGAATTTTTAAAATAGTTTTTTTGTAGCAAGGATATTTTTTTGAAAATCGACACGTATAAACGACAGCAGAAAAGCAGTCAGATCCATACCTGTTTACTGTCAATTTTGGGAAGAATTAAAATTGACAATTATTTAATAGTCTTACTTTTACCAATGGAATCGATAATTACTCCAAAGATTCCTCCACTAATTACTCCAAAGATAATAGTTGAAACCCAATTATCAAATGAAAAGTAACCCACTAGTGTCGTACTAACAATTGTTAGGAAAACAATATAATACTTATCTATAAAATTACCTTTTTTAATTTTCTTGTCTATAGATGAAACCATTGTTTTATCCCCTCTCAATAATTGATCCAAAGAAATATTTAACTCATCGGAAATTTTTAACAAAAGTTGAATATCAGGGTAATTTCTTCCTACTTCCCAATTTGAAACTGCGGCCCTTGTCACATCCAATCGTTCAGCAAGCTCTTCCTGAGTAATATTCAATTCAGTTCTTCTTTTTTTTATTTCATGACTGATTTCCATTAACAATCTCCTTTAAACGAAGTTAATCATTCTTACTCCTTTTGTACAAGCTAGGGATTCTATCGTCCGTTTGATAAGGATGATAGAATCTGTGTCATTGTTTTAAACGCTACGTTTGTAAACCTTATATTTTTAAATCCAATAAATATTTTTAGACTAATACATGAAATTCTATAGAACCGTGTATCCCGAACCCTTTTATATCAGGATTCTTTTTTATCTATTTTTTTTATTTTTCAAAGACCAGCTAAAGCTAATTACAAAAAGTAAAAATGCGGCAATTCCTAAATACAAAAGAAGCCCTCCTTTTTTATAGTTCTGTTGATAATAACATATACCTAAGTTGTGATTGTTTCATACATGAAATCTTATAAAGTCATGGATGTATATATATTGCCTTTAAATACATTTCATTTGTATTGATAGTCAATCTTATTATATTGATTTTTCTTGATAATAGTGATAGAATAAAAGAGTAGAAAGGAGTGTTTAAGTTGACTACAAAAAATGTTCAAATACGCATGGAAAATGAATTAAAAGAAAAATCAGATGAACTGTTCAATAACTTAGGTACATCTACTAATGAGGCTATTAAGATCTTTTTAAGTACAGCTGTTAGGACTAATGGTTTTCCGTTTGAAATTACGCTAGATAAACCAAATACTGAGACTAAAAAAGCTATTGAAGAAGCTTATGCTATTCAAGATGGCAAGATTGAGGCTCAAGTATATGATACTGTAGATAACTTTATGAAAGATTTAAGGTCGTAGAGGATAATATGCTGAAACTAAGGAAAACCTCTTTATTTAAAAAGCAGTACAAGAAAATGATTAGTAGTGGTCGGTATAAAGAAGAAAATTTTGTAGAAATACTAAAAAAATTAGTGAATCAAGAACCATTAGATGAAAAACATAATGATCACTCTTTAGTAGGGCAAAAACGTCCTGTTAGAGAGTTACATATTAATCCTGATTGGCTTTTGATTTATTTAATTGATGATAAACAACTTATTCTTACGGTCGTTCAAACTGGAACTCATTCAGATTTATTTGGCCATAAGCAACAATTTTAAAACAGATGAAATTTCTTAGAAATATGTATCTAGAACCTTGTCTTGACAAGGTTCTTTTTTTGGATATTTACTTTTCTAAAAAATATTAGCTATTGTTATCATCATACTTAGACCAATATGGGGTTAGTTTTTTTTAGAATCACTAATTTGAATTTTTATAAATACATGAATTGACATAGAATCGTGTATTCAGATCCTTATTAAATCAAGACAATTTTTTTTAACTTAAAAGCAAAAAAATCGCAGGTAGTTATCAATGCGGGTACGCCCTACTAATAGTGTTTATTTATTTTTAAACGTGTTTAAGTCAAATAATAAGCGAAATGCGAAGCTAATACCCACTACAGAATAGATAAATGTTAAATCGTAATAAGTATTTTTGAATGCAAAACCATCAAATATAAAATATAAAAAAACTACCAAAATTATGACTATAAGATCTTGTATAATTCTTTTTTTGTTTTTTTCATAGTAAATACTCCTTCTTTTTTTGATATTTAGTTGATACATGAAATTAGATAAAATCGTGTATCCAGAACCCTTTAACAGCAGGGTTCTTTTTTTATGACCACGCTCAATACACGATTTTGCTTTAACCAGCGTTGTAATCGGCTATTCTTTTTTATTAAAGAGACGGCTGAAAATGCCTTTTTTCATTACTGGCTCACTAGGATCAACAAACTTAATCTTTGTTTCATTATCTGCAGGTATATCTAATTGCTTATTTTTTTCTTCTTCTGCAGTAAGTAATTTTTCTACCAATGTTTCTAACCTTTCAATATTATTTGTTTGTTTTTCCATAATTTCTACCTGCTTGTATACTACTGATATAACAGATAGTAGTGTTACATCAGATACAGCTTCCTCTGTATCTTCGACTGTAACACTACTATACCCTATAGAGAACAAAGCTTGATTTATAGCGTTATCTAGTGTTATATCAGTAGACTTTAGCGCTACTAACTGTTGTAGTAGTGTTATATCAGTAAGAGAATATAATCGATGATTTTTTTTGTTTCGATAGAAATATTTCCCGTCAGGTGACTGCTTATCAATTAAAGATACGTATTTTCTAAGGGCGGATTCTGATAAATCAACCTTTTCAAGCACTTCAGAGAATGCAAACATTTCTTTTCCTTCTATCTCTTTCAATATTTGAACCTCCTCAAAATACTTTTAGAATAGACTTTTAAGGTGCTATAGTACTGATATAGTAGCATGTTATTTTGTCCAGTCATCTAAGGGAACTTTTTGTAAGTTATTATCAATAAGATTAATGTTTTTAATAAAATGGTTGCGAATATCTACTTGTACAACTTTTCGTCCACGGTTAGCAGTAAACATTTCTAATTCCATATCATTTATTTTAAGATTAATTTCATTTATTGCTTTTTGAAACACGTTTTTATTAAGATCTTTAAAAGCATAACTTTCTGGAGCGCCAAGCCATTCTTTGAACTCGTCAGGAGTACCACTTAAAACTGTTTTTTTCTTGCCATAATCTTTATCAGCTTCACGCATTAACTTGTATAAAAGAATAGAATATTTACTATTTAGTTGAATTGTATCAAGAAGAAGATATTGAGTATAACTTTCTTTCAATGAAAGTAAATATGGAGCGAAATTTTGATTAATACGTAATTCGATTTGGCCATTTTCCCATACATCTATATCAGAAAACCAACCAGTAATAGTCATTTTTTTTTCTTGTTCGCTATAAATAAAGACGTCTTTTTTTCGCATTTCATTAATATTATTAACTATATCAGAATAATTTTTACCGCTTCGAGTAAGACCTAATATATTAGTAATTTCATACATAGACGTACGTACGATATTAAAGCTAGTATCAGAAGGTTTTATCTTAGAAATAACAAAATCCATAATTTTAAGTTGTCGAGCTGTTAAATCATGTCTTGCTTTAGTAATTAAATCATTATGCTCTACTACATAATAAAATTTTGAATCATCAAGGTCTTCAGTATTAAAATTTCTATCACTGGCCCACAAATCTAATTTACGCATAAAATACCTCCTTTTATATTAAGGTTAGTTTAACAATATAGAGGTTAAATAGCAATTCTTTTCTATAATAACTCCCCATAGGTGTACTTTACACTCCCCATAGGTGTACTTTACACTCCCCATAGGTGTACTTTACACTCCCCATAGGTGTACTTTACACTCCCCATTAACTCTCTTTATCCTTGGTGTTAAAGCATTAATAATTCATTAAGTACTTAGAAGTATTATTCAATTATTATATAAAGTAAAAAAAGAAACGTTTGTGTTTTGTGTTCCATATCATTAAATTATTACAAATAAAATATTTAACCGCAAAAGTGTTGCTAGTACAATATTGACTTAAAGACAAAGTGTCGTCTTTGAGTATTCTTGAAACGCAATAAAAATATCTATAAATATATTGAGTTTAGTATTTTTAGGAAAAGTGATAGACAAGATCAAGTGACAAAAGGAAACCTTGCTCCGCAAGCTAAAAAGCATTCTAAAAAGTCAAAAGAAGTCGCTACGCTCCATTTGCAATGAAAAGAGAGGGGAAGAGAAGGCTTTTTAGTAAAACGGCTTAAAAGCTTGTTTTGGCTAAGAATAAAACGAGTAAAGAGCTCACTTCGTTCGTGCAGGGCAAGCCCTACATACCCAAAGTCTAAAATCGTTAAAAAAGATTGGTTAAATCGTTTGTAGTTCATTCACGTACAAATACGAGCATTTAGCTTTAAGTTCGTTAAACCAACTCTAAAGGCTATTTAAAGTCGTTTTAAATGCAATATGTTTAAATTTGTTTCACTTATCCGTCTGATTTTTCTTACGAGAATAAAAAAATTGTCGTAAGAAAGGTTGAATGGGCAGGTAGACAAACGAAAGAAGAGCAAAAGCTAATGCAAAATAACTTAAAGTCATTAAGAAAGCACCAAAAGCTGTATGGAACACATTATTAAAAATAAACGTTATCGCTGCATAGGTAACAGCCAGTATCCAAAAGTTTTTTTGTTCATTTCTAAACTCCTAATGGTTCATTTTCTTTAACTTGCTGCATTTCATTTTAGTATGAATCAAGCGAATTTTCGTTTCAATTTCAGTAACGACCAGAAAGACAATTTGCAGGTATTTTTTCTTTTTTATTTTTTAAAGAGGTGTTAACTAATTTTTAGAGGGAACTAGATCAGACTACTTTTTTATTTAACGAACGACTTCTGATTTTCAAATGTTAAAATCTTGTTTGGCAGGCAACGGGTATGTAGTCGCATTCCCCAAAACGTTGTTTTGACCTGATAGGAAGTTTCCTATAACCTTACGCTCTTTTATATTTATTTTTTTCAAAATAAGTATAAAAGGTTGTTGTCGCTTTGCTCGATTTTTTTAAAAGAGAACAAAAATAAAAGAAGTATACGAAAGAAAAAAAGTTCTCCATTTTGCATCTTTATTATTCTTTATGCTCTATCTTTTTTTCTTTTTTTTTTGAAAGCATCTCTTTTGTTCTGACCTCTTTTTAGATTTTAAACAAAGGGCGCACTTACACATCATCTTTTAAGATGATGTATGTTGCTTCCTGAAATCTAAAAAAGTATTTTAAAATGATCACGTAACCGTGTCGTTTTAAAATACTTTTTTGTGTGAAAATTCCTTCGGAATTTAAAAACTCGCTTTGCTCATGTCTAAAAATTTAAGTTTGATTCTCTCTATTTATCTAGTAAAATTGTAGTAGCAAAGACTAGAAGCAATAACGGTTGATTAGTGGTCCAGTCACTCGTTATTCTTCAAGAAGCTAATGGGAAAAGCTTTTTGGAGCTAGTTTTTTTGCTTTTAACCCGTAAATAGGAAGCGAGCACCAGTAAACATCTGGTATAGCCTGTTATACCAAAATAAATTTTGGTCAGGCTCTGCGAGGCAAAAACCGTCTGTTCTCTCTGTCCCTTTTTTCGCCTTTAGGCTGAAAAGGATCGTCGTAAACAGGCCCGAAAAACGACGGTATTCCCGTCTGTTTTTTTCGGGCAAAATAAAAAAAATCCCCTTCGCCTTTTTGGCAGGGGACTTTTCTTTAAAAAAAGAGATGAAAAGCAAGAGAAAAAACACGTTAAAAGTGTCATACATATGTATACATTATGTATGACAAGTGTAACACATATGTGTACATATGTCATACACGACCTCTTGCAAACGCCGGTATAACAGTCTTTTGAAGAGGGGTAAGAAAAGGCCGTTTTTCGCCTTCTAGGCGCCTGGTTTTATTTTTGAGATTCGTCAGGCACAGCCTGACACGTCAACGTTTTGAAGCGGAGCGGAAAACCGGCAGGCGCCTGAATCTCTTTATGCTCTCCTTAAAACCTACTGATTTGAATTTTTAAAATAGTTTTTTTGTAGCAAGGATATTTTTTTGAAAATCGACACGTATAAACGACAGCAGAAAAGCAGTCAGATCCATACCTGTTTACTGTCAATTTTGGGAAGAATTAAAATTGACAATTATTTAATAGTCTTACTTTTACCAATGGAATCGATAATTACTCCAAAGATTCCTCCACTAATTACTCCAAAGATAATAGTTGAAACCCAATTATCAAATGAAAAGTAACCCACTAGTGTCGTACTAACAATTGTTAGGAAAACAATATAATACTTATCTATAAAATTACCTTTTTTAATTTTCTTGTCTATAGATGAAACCATTGTTTTATCCCCTCTCAATAATTGATCCAAAGAAATATTTAACTCATCGGAAATTTTTAACAAAAGTTGAATATCAGGGTAATTTCTTCCTACTTCCCAATTTGAAACTGCGGCCCTTGTCACATCCAATCGTTCAGCAAGCTCTTCCTGAGTAATATTCAATTCAGTTCTTCTTTTTTTTATTTCATGACTGATTTCCATTAACAATCTCCTTTAAACGAAGTTAATCATTCTTACTCCTTTTGTACAAGCTAGGGATTCTATCGTCCGTTTGATAAGGATGATAGAATCTGTGTCATTGTTTTAAACGCTACGTTTGTAAACCTTATATTTTTAAATCCAATAAATATTTTTAGACTAATACATGAAATTCTATAGAACCGTGTATCCCGAACCCTTTTATATCAGGATTCTTTTTTATCTATTTTTTTTATTTTTCAAAGACCAGCTAAAGCTAATTACAAAAAGTAAAAATGCGGCAATTCCTAAATACAAAAGAAGCCCTCCTTTTTTATAGTTCTGTTGATAATAACATATACCTAAGTTGTGATTGTTTCATACATGAAATCTTATAAAGTCATGGATGTATATATATTGCCTTTAAATACATTTCATTTGTATTGATAGTCAATCTTATTATATTGATTTTTCTTGATAATAGTGATAGAATAAAAGAGTAGAAAGGAGTGTTTAAGTTGACTACAAAAAATGTTCAAATACGCATGGAAAATGAATTAAAAGAAAAATCAGATGAACTGTTCAATAACTTAGGTACATCTACTAATGAGGCTATTAAGATCTTTTTAAGTACAGCTGTTAGGACTAATGGTTTTCCGTTTGAAATTACGCTAGATAAACCAAATACTGAGACTAAAAAAGCTATTGAAGAAGCTTATGCTATTCAAGATGGCAAGATTGAGGCTCAAGTATATGATACTGTAGATAACTTTATGAAAGATTTAAGGTCGTAGAGGATAATATGCTGAAACTAAGGAAAACCTCTTTATTTAAAAAGCAGTACAAGAAAATGATTAGTAGTGGTCGGTATAAAGAAGAAAATTTTGTAGAAATACTAAAAAAATTAGTGAATCAAGAACCATTAGATGAAAAACATAATGATCACTCTTTAGTAGGGCAAAAACGTCCTGTTAGAGAGTTACATATTAATCCTGATTGGCTTTTGATTTATTTAATTGATGATAAACAACTTATTCTTACGGTCGTTCAAACTGGAACTCATTCAGATTTATTTGGCCATAAGCAACAATTTTAAAACAGATGAAATTTCTTAGAAATATGTATCTAGAACCTTGTCTTGACAAGGTTCTTTTTTTGGATATTTACTTTTCTAAAAAATATTAGCTATTGTTATCATCATACTTAGACCAATATGGGGTTAGTTTTTTTTAGAATCACTAATTTGAATTTTTATAAATACATGAATTGACATAGAATCGTGTATTCAGATCCTTATTAAATCAAGACAATTTTTTTTAACTTAAAAGCAAAAAAATCGCAGGTAGTTATCAATGCGGGTACGCCCTACTAATAGTGTTTATTTATTTTTAAACGTGTTTAAGTCAAATAATAAGCGAAATGCGAAGCTAATACCCACTACAGAATAGATAAATGTTAAATCGTAATAAGTATTTTTGAATGCAAAACCATCAAATATAAAATATAAAAAAACTACCAAAATTATGACTATAAGATCTTGTATAATTCTTTTTTTGTTTTTTTCATAGTAAATACTCCTTCTTTTTTTGATATTTAGTTGATACATGAAATTAGATAAAATCGTGTATCCAGAACCCTTTAACAGCAGGGTTCTTTTTTTATGACCACGCTCAATACACGATTTTGCTTTAACCAGCGTTGTAATCGGCTATTCTTTTTTATTAAAGAGACGGCTGAAAATGCCTTTTTTCATTACTGGCTCACTAGGATCAACAAACTTAATCTTTGTTTCATTATCTGCAGGTATATCTAATTGCTTATTTTTTTCTTCTTCTGCAGTAAGTAATTTTTCTACCAATGTTTCTAACCTTTCAATATTATTTGTTTGTTTTTCCATAATTTCTACCTGCTTGTATACTACTGATATAACAGATAGTAGTGTTACATCAGATACAGCTTCCTCTGTATCTTCGACTGTAACACTACTATACCCTATAGAGAACAAAGCTTGATTTATAGCGTTATCTAGTGTTATATCAGTAGACTTTAGCGCTACTAACTGTTGTAGTAGTGTTATATCAGTAAGAGAATATAATCGATGATTTTTTTTGTTTCGATAGAAATATTTCCCGTCAGGTGACTGCTTATCAATTAAAGATACGTATTTTCTAAGGGCGGATTCTGATAAATCAACCTTTTCAAGCACTTCAGAGAATGCAAACATTTCTTTTCCTTCTATCTCTTTCAATATTTGAACCTCCTCAAAATACTTTTAGAATAGACTTTTAAGGTGCTATAGTACTGATATAGTAGCATGTTATTTTGTCCAGTCATCTAAGGGAACTTTTTGTAAGTTATTATCAATAAGATTAATGTTTTTAATAAAATGGTTGCGAATATCTACTTGTACAACTTTTCGTCCACGGTTAGCAGTAAACATTTCTAATTCCATATCATTTATTTTAAGATTAATTTCATTTATTGCTTTTTGAAACACGTTTTTATTAAGATCTTTAAAAGCATAACTTTCTGGAGCGCCAAGCCATTCTTTGAACTCGTCAGGAGTACCACTTAAAACTGTTTTTTTCTTGCCATAATCTTTATCAGCTTCACGCATTAACTTGTATAAAAGAATAGAATATTTACTATTTAGTTGAATTGTATCAAGAAGAAGATATTGAGTATAACTTTCTTTCAATGAAAGTAAATATGGAGCGAAATTTTGATTAATACGTAATTCGATTTGGCCATTTTCCCATACATCTATATCAGAAAACCAACCAGTAATAGTCATTTTTTTTTCTTGTTCGCTATAAATAAAGACGTCTTTTTTTCGCATTTCATTAATATTATTAACTATATCAGAATAATTTTTACCGCTTCGAGTAAGACCTAATATATTAGTAATTTCATACATAGACGTACGTACGATATTAAAGCTAGTATCAGAAGGTTTTATCTTAGAAATAACAAAATCCATAATTTTAAGTTGTCGAGCTGTTAAATCATGTCTTGCTTTAGTAATTAAATCATTATGCTCTACTACATAATAAAATTTTGAATCATCAAGGTCTTCAGTATTAAAATTTCTATCACTGGCCCACAAATCTAATTTACGCATAAAATACCTCCTTTTATATTAAGGTTAGTTTAACAATATAGAGGTTAAATAGCAATTCTTTTCTATAATAACTCCCCATAGGTGTACTTTACACTCCCCATAGGTGTACTTTACACTCCCCATAGGTGTACTTTACACTCCCCATAGGTGTACTTTACACTCCCCATTAACTCTCTTTATCCTTGGTGTTAAAGCATTAATAATTCATTAAGTACTTAGAAGTATTATTCAATTATTATATAAAGTAAAAAAAGAAACGTTTGTGTTTTGTGTTCCATATCATTAAATTATTACAAATAAAATATTTAACCGCAAAAGTGTTGCTAGTACAATATTGACTTAAAGACAAAGTGTCGTCTTTGAGTATTCTTGAAACGCAATAAAAATATCTATAAATATATTGAGTTTAGTATTTTTAGGAAAAGTGATAGACAAGATCAAGTGACAAAAGGAAACCTTGCTCCGCAAGCTAAAAAGCATTCTAAAAAGTCAAAAGAAGTCGCTACGCTCCATTTGCAATGAAAAGAGAGGGGAAGAGAAGGCTTTTTAGTAAAACGGCTTAAAAGCTTGTTTTGGCTAAGAATAAAACGAGTAAAGAGCTCACTTCGTTCGTGCAGGGCAAGCCCTACATACCCAAAGTCTAAAATCGTTAAAAAAAGATTGGTTAAATCGTTTGTAGTTCATTCACGTACAAATACGAGCATTTAGCTTTAAAGTTCGTTAAACCAACTCTAAAGGCTATTTAAAGTCGTTTTAAATGCAATATGTTTAAATTTGTTTCACTTATCCGTCTGATTTTTCTTACGAGAATAAAAAAATTGTCGTAAGAAAGGTTGAATGGGCAGGTAGACAAACGAAAGAAGAGCAAAAGCTAATGCAAAATAACTTAAAGTCATTAAGAAAGCACCAAAAGCTGTATGGAACACATTATTAAAAATAAACGTTATCGCTGCATAGGTAACAGCCAGTATCCAAAAAGTTTTTTTGTTCATTTCTAAACTCCTAATGGTTCATTTTCTTTAACTTGCTGCATTTCATTTTTAGTATGAATCAAGCGAATTTTCGTTTCAATTTCAGTAACGACCAGAAAGACAATTTGCAGGTATTTTTTCTTTTTTTATTTTTTAAAGAGGTGTTAACTAATTTTTAGAGGGAACTAGATCAGACTACTTTTTTATTTAACGAACGACTTCTGATTTTCAAATGTTAAAATCTTGTTTGGCAGGCAACGGGTATGTAGTCGCATTCCCCAAAACGTTGTTTTGACCTGATAGGAAGTTTCCTATAACCTTACGCTCTTTTATATTTATTTTTTCAAAATAAGTATAAAAGGTTGTTGTCGCTTTGCTCGATTTTTTTAAAAGAGAACAAAAATAAAAGAAGTATACGAAAGAAAAAAAGTTCTCCATTTTGCATCTTTATTATTCTTTATGCTCTATCTTTTTTTCTTTTTTTTTTGAAAGCATCTCTTTTTGTTCTGACCTCTTTTTAGATTTTAAACAAAGGGCGCACTTACACATCATCTTTTAAGATGATGTATGTTGCTTCCTGAAATCTAAAAAAGTATTTTAAAATGATCACGTAACCGTGTCGTTTTAAAATACTTTTTTGTGTGAAAATTCCTTCGGAATTTAAAAACTCGCTTTGCTCATGTCTAAAAATTTAAGTTTGATTCTCTCTATTTATCTAGTAAAATTGTAGTAGCAAAGACTAGAAGCAATAACGGTTGATTAGTGGTCCAGTCACTCGTTATTCTTCAAGAAGCTAATGGGAAAAGCTTTTTGGAGCTAGTTTTTTTGCTTTTAACCCGTAAATAGGAAGCGAGCACCAGTAAACATCTGGTATAGCCTGTTATACCAAAATAAATTTTGGTCAGGCTCTGCGAGGCAAAAACCGTCTGTTCTCTCTGTCCCTTTTTTCGCCTTTAGGCTGAAAAGGATCGTCGTAAACAGGCCCGAAAAACGACGGTATTCCCGTCTGTTTTTTTCGGGCAAAATAAAAAAAATCCCCTTCGCCTTTTTGGCAGGGGACTTTTCTTTAAAAAAAGAGATGAAAAGCAAGAGAAAAAACACGTTAAAAGTGTCATACATATGTATACATTATGTATGACAAGTGTAACACATATGTGTACATATGTCATACACGACCTCTTGCAAACGCCGGTATAACAGTCTTTTGAAGAGGGGTAAGAAAAGGCCGTTTTTCGCCTTCTAGGCGCCTGGTTTTATTTTTGAGATTCGTCAGGCACAGCCTGACACGTCAACGTTTTGAAGCGGAGCGGAAAACCGGCAGGCGCCTGAATCTCTTTATGCTCTCCTTAAAACCTACTGATTTGAATTTTTAAAATAGTTTTTTTGTAGCAAGGATATTTTTTTGAAAATCGACACGTATAAACGACAGCAGAAAAGCAGTCAGATCCATACCTGTTTACTGTCAATTTTGGGAAGAATTAAAATTGACAATTATTTAATAGTCTTACTTTTACCAATGGAATCGATAATTACTCCAAAGATTCCTCCACTAATTACTCCAAAGATAATAGTTGAAACCCAATTATCAAATGAAAAGTAACCCACTAGTGTCGTACTAACAATTGTTAGGAAAACAATATAATACTTATCTATAAAATTACCTTTTTTAATTTTCTTGTCTATAGATGAAACCATTGTTTTATCCCCTCTCAATAATTGATCCAAAGAAATATTTAACTCATCGGAAATTTTTAACAAAAGTTGAATATCAGGGTAATTTCTTCCTACTTCCCAATTTGAAACTGCGGCCCTTGTCACATCCAATCGTTCAGCAAGCTCTTCCTGAGTAATATTCAATTCAGTTCTTCTTTTTTTTATTTCATGACTGATTTCCATTAACAATCTCCTTTAAACGAAGTTAATCATTCTTACTCCTTTTGTACAAGCTAGGGATTCTATCGTCCGTTTGATAAGGATGATAGAATCTGTGTCATTGTTTTAAACGCTACGTTTGTAAACCTTATATTTTTAAATCCAATAAATATTTTTAGACTAATACATGAAATTCTATAGAACCGTGTATCCCGAACCCTTTTATATCAGGATTCTTTTTTATCTATTTTTTTTATTTTTCAAAGACCAGCTAAAGCTAATTACAAAAAGTAAAAATGCGGCAATTCCTAAATACAAAAGAAGCCCTCCTTTTTTATAGTTCTGTTGATAATAACATATACCTAAGTTGTGATTGTTTCATACATGAAATCTTATAAAGTCATGGATGTATATATATTGCCTTTAAATACATTTCATTTGTATTGATAGTCAATCTTATTATATTGATTTTTCTTGATAATAGTGATAGAATAAAAGAGTAGAAAGGAGTGTTTAAGTTGACTACAAAAAATGTTCAAATACGCATGGAAAATGAATTAAAAGAAAAATCAGATGAACTGTTCAATAACTTAGGTACATCTACTAATGAGGCTATTAAGATCTTTTTAAGTACAGCTGTTAGGACTAATGGTTTTCCGTTTGAAATTACGCTAGATAAACCAAATACTGAGACTAAAAAAGCTATTGAAGAAGCTTATGCTATTCAAGATGGCAAGATTGAGGCTCAAGTATATGATACTGTAGATAACTTTATGAAAGATTTAAGGTCGTAGAGGATAATATGCTGAAACTAAGGAAAACCTCTTTATTTAAAAAGCAGTACAAGAAAATGATTAGTAGTGGTCGGTATAAAGAAGAAAATTTTGTAGAAATACTAAAAAAATTAGTGAATCAAGAACCATTAGATGAAAAACATAATGATCACTCTTTAGTAGGGCAAAAACGTCCTGTTAGAGAGTTACATATTAATCCTGATTGGCTTTTGATTTATTTAATTGATGATAAACAACTTATTCTTACGGTCGTTCAAACTGGAACTCATTCAGATTTATTTGGCCATAAGCAACAATTTTAAAACAGATGAAATTTCTTAGAAATATGTATCTAGAACCTTGTCTTGACAAGGTTCTTTTTTTGGATATTTACTTTTCTAAAAAATATTAGCTATTGTTATCATCATACTTAGACCAATATGGGGTTAGTTTTTTTTAGAATCACTAATTTGAATTTTTATAAATACATGAATTGACATAGAATCGTGTATTCAGATCCTTATTAAATCAAGACAATTTTTTTTAACTTAAAAGCAAAAAAATCGCAGGTAGTTATCAATGCGGGTACGCCCTACTAATAGTGTTTATTTATTTTTAAACGTGTTTAAGTCAAATAATAAGCGAAATGCGAAGCTAATACCCACTACAGAATAGATAAATGTTAAATCGTAATAAGTATTTTTGAATGCAAAACCATCAAATATAAAATATAAAAAAACTACCAAAATTATGACTATAAGATCTTGTATAATTCTTTTTTTGTTTTTTTCATAGTAAATACTCCTTCTTTTTTTGATATTTAGTTGATACATGAAATTAGATAAAATCGTGTATCCAGAACCCTTTAACAGCAGGGTTCTTTTTTTATGACCACGCTCAATACACGATTTTGCTTTAACCAGCGTTGTAATCGGCTATTCTTTTTTATTAAAGAGACGGCTGAAAATGCCTTTTTTCATTACTGGCTCACTAGGATCAACAAACTTAATCTTTGTTTCATTATCTGCAGGTATATCTAATTGCTTATTTTTTTCTTCTTCTGCAGTAAGTAATTTTTCTACCAATGTTTCTAACCTTTCAATATTATTTGTTTGTTTTTCCATAATTTCTACCTGCTTGTATACTACTGATATAACAGATAGTAGTGTTACATCAGATACAGCTTCCTCTGTATCTTCGACTGTAACACTACTATACCCTATAGAGAACAAAGCTTGATTTATAGCGTTATCTAGTGTTATATCAGTAGACTTTAGCGCTACTAACTGTTGTAGTAGTGTTATATCAGTAAGAGAATATAATCGATGATTTTTTTTGTTTCGATAGAAATATTTCCCGTCAGGTGACTGCTTATCAATTAAAGATACGTATTTTCTAAGGGCGGATTCTGATAAATCAACCTTTTCAAGCACTTCAGAGAATGCAAACATTTCTTTTCCTTCTATCTCTTTCAATATTTGAACCTCCTCAAAATACTTTTAGAATAGACTTTTAAGGTGCTATAGTACTGATATAGTAGCATGTTATTTTGTCCAGTCATCTAAGGGAACTTTTTGTAAGTTATTATCAATAAGATTAATGTTTTTAATAAAATGGTTGCGAATATCTACTTGTACAACTTTTCGTCCACGGTTAGCAGTAAACATTTCTAATTCCATATCATTTATTTTAAGATTAATTTCATTTATTGCTTTTTGAAACACGTTTTTATTAAGATCTTTAAAAGCATAACTTTCTGGAGCGCCAAGCCATTCTTTGAACTCGTCAGGAGTACCACTTAAAACTGTTTTTTTCTTGCCATAATCTTTATCAGCTTCACGCATTAACTTGTATAAAAGAATAGAATATTTACTATTTAGTTGAATTGTATCAAGAAGAAGATATTGAGTATAACTTTCTTTCAATGAAAGTAAATATGGAGCGAAATTTTGATTAATACGTAATTCGATTTGGCCATTTTCCCATACATCTATATCAGAAAACCAACCAGTAATAGTCATTTTTTTTTCTTGTTCGCTATAAATAAAGACGTCTTTTTTTCGCATTTCATTAATATTATTAACTATATCAGAATAATTTTTACCGCTTCGAGTAAGACCTAATATATTAGTAATTTCATACATAGACGTACGTACGATATTAAAGCTAGTATCAGAAGGTTTTATCTTAGAAATAACAAAATCCATAATTTTAAGTTGTCGAGCTGTTAAATCATGTCTTGCTTTAGTAATTAAATCATTATGCTCTACTACATAATAAAATTTTGAATCATCAAGGTCTTCAGTATTAAAATTTCTATCACTGGCCCACAAATCTAATTTACGCATAAAATACCTCCTTTTATATTAAGGTTAGTTTAACAATATAGAGGTTAAATAGCAATTCTTTTCTATAATAACTCCCCATAGGTGTACTTTACACTCCCCATAGGTGTACTTTACACTCCCCATAGGTGTACTTTACACTCCCCATAGGTGTACTTTACACTCCCCATTAACTCTCTTTATCCTTGGTGTTAAAGCATTAATAATTCATTAAGTACTTAGAAGTATTATTCAATTATTATATAAAGTAAAAAAAGAAACGTTTGTGTTTTGTGTTCCATATCATTAAATTATTACAAATAAAATATTTAACCGCAAAAGTGTTGCTAGTACAATATTGACTTAAAGACAAAGTGTCGTCTTTGAGTATTCTTGAAACGCAATAAAAATATCTATAAATATATTGAGTTTAGTATTTTTAGGAAAAGTGATAGACAAGATCAAGTGACAAAAGGAAACCTTGCTCCGCAAGCTAAAAAGCATTCTAAAAAGTCAAAAGAAGTCGCTACGCTCCATTTGCAATGAAAAGAGAGGGGAAGAGAAGGCTTTTTAGTAAAACGGCTTAAAAGCTTGTTTTGGCTAAGAATAAAACGAGTAAAGAGCTCACTTCGTTCGTGCAGGGCAAGCCCTACATACCCAAAGTCTAAAATCGTTAAAAAAAGATTGGTTAAATCGTTTGTAGTTCATTCACGTACAAATACGAGCATTTAGCTTTAAAGTTCGTTAAACCAACTCTAAAGGCTATTTAAAGTCGTTTTAAATGCAATATGTTTAAATTTGTTTCACTTATCCGTCTGATTTTTCTTACGAGAATAAAAAAATTGTCGTAAGAAAGGTTGAATGGGCAGGTAGACAAACGAAAGAAGAGCAAAAGCTAATGCAAAATAACTTAAAGTCATTAAGAAAGCACCAAAAGCTGTATGGAACACATTATTAAAAATAAACGTTATCGCTGCATAGGTAACAGCCAGTATCCAAAAAGTTTTTTTGTTCATTTCTAAACTCCTAATGGTTCATTTTCTTTAACTTGCTGCATTTCATTTTTAGTATGAATCAAGCGAATTTTCGTTTCAATTTCAGTAACGACCAGAAAGACAATTTGCAGGTATTTTTTCTTTTTTTATTTTTTAAAGAGGTGTTAACTAATTTTTAGAGGGAACTAGATCAGACTACTTTTTTATTTAACGAACGACTTCTGATTTTCAAATGTTAAAATCTTGTTTGGCAGGCAACGGGTATGTAGTCGCATTCCCCAAAACGTTGTTTTGACCTGATAGGAAGTTTCCTATAACCTTACGCTCTTTTATATTTATTTTTTTCAAAATAAGTATAAAAGGTTGTTGTCGCTTTGCTCGATTTTTTTAAAAGAGAACAAAAATAAAAGAAGTATACGAAAGAAAAAAAGTTCTCCATTTTGCATCTTTATTATTCTTTATGCTCTATCTTTTTTTCTTTTTTTTTTTGAAAGCATCTCTTTTTGTTCTGACCTCTTTTTAGATTTTAAACAAAGGGCGCACTTACACATCATCTTTTAAGATGATGTATGTTGCTTCCTGAAATCTAAAAAAGTATTTTAAAATGATCACGTAACCGTGTCGTTTTAAAATACTTTTTTGTGTGAAAATTCCTTCGGAATTTAAAAACTCGCTTTGCTCATGTCTAAAAATTTAAGTTTGATTCTCTCTATTTATCTAGTAAAATTGTAGTAGCAAAGACTAGAAGCAATAACGGTTGATTAGTGGTCCAGTCACTCGTTATTCTTCAAGAAGCTAATGGGAAAAGCTTTTTGGAGCTAGTTTTTTTGCTTTTAACCCGTAAATAGGAAGCGAGCACCAGTAAACATCTGGTATAGCCTGTTATACCAAAATAAATTTTGGTCAGGCTCTGCGAGGCAAAAACCGTCTGTTCTCTCTGTCCCTTTTTTCGCCTTTAGGCTGAAAAGGATCGTCGTAAACAGGCCCGAAAAACGACGGTATTCCCGTCTGTTTTTTTCGGGCAAAATAAAAAAAATCCCCTTCGCCTTTTTGGCAGGGGACTTTTCTTTAAAAAAAGAGATGAAAAGCAAGAGAAAAAACACGTTAAAAGTGTCATACATATGTATACATTATGTATGACAAGTGTAACACATATGTGTACATATGTCATACACGACCTCTTGCAAACGCCGGTATAACAGTCTTTTGAAGAGGGGTAAGAAAAGGCCGTTTTTCGCCTTCTAGGCGCCTGGTTTTATTTTTGAGATTCGTCAGGCACAGCCTGACACGTCAACGTTTTGAAGCGGAGCGGAAAACCGGCAGGCGCCTGAATCTCTTTATGCTCTCCTTAAAACCTACTGATTTGAATTTTTAAAATAGTTTTTTTGTAGCAAGGATATTTTTTTGAAAATCGACACGTATAAACGACAGCAGAAAAGCAGTCAGATCCATACCTGTTTACTGTCAATTTTGGGAAGAATTAAAATTGACAATTATTTAATAGTCTTACTTTTACCAATGGAATCGATAATTACTCCAAAGATTCCTCCACTAATTACTCCAAAGATAATAGTTGAAACCCAATTATCAAATGAAAAGTAACCCACTAGTGTCGTACTAACAATTGTTAGGAAAACAATATAATACTTATCTATAAAATTACCTTTTTTAATTTTCTTGTCTATAGATGAAACCATTGTTTTATCCCCTCTCAATAATTGATCCAAAGAAATATTTAACTCATCGGAAATTTTTAACAAAAGTTGAATATCAGGGTAATTTCTTCCTACTTCCCAATTTGAAACTGCGGCCCTTGTCACATCCAATCGTTCAGCAAGCTCTTCCTGAGTAATATTCAATTCAGTTCTTCTTTTTTTTATTTCATGACTGATTTCCATTAACAATCTCCTTTAAACGAAGTTAATCATTCTTACTCCTTTTGTACAAGCTAGGGATTCTATCGTCCGTTTGATAAGGATGATAGAATCTGTGTCATTGTTTTAAACGCTACGTTTGTAAACCTTATATTTTTAAATCCAATAAATATTTTTAGACTAATACATGAAATTCTATAGAACCGTGTATCCCGAACCCTTTTATATCAGGATTCTTTTTTATCTATTTTTTTTATTTTTCAAAGACCAGCTAAAGCTAATTACAAAAAGTAAAAATGCGGCAATTCCTAAATACAAAAGAAGCCCTCCTTTTTTATAGTTCTGTTGATAATAACATATACCTAAGTTGTGATTGTTTCATACATGAAATCTTATAAAGTCATGGATGTATATATATTGCCTTTAAATACATTTCATTTGTATTGATAGTCAATCTTATTATATTGATTTTTCTTGATAATAGTGATAGAATAAAAGAGTAGAAAGGAGTGTTTAAGTTGACTACAAAAAATGTTCAAATACGCATGGAAAATGAATTAAAAGAAAAATCAGATGAACTGTTCAATAACTTAGGTACATCTACTAATGAGGCTATTAAGATCTTTTTAAGTACAGCTGTTAGGACTAATGGTTTTCCGTTTGAAATTACGCTAGATAAACCAAATACTGAGACTAAAAAAGCTATTGAAGAAGCTTATGCTATTCAAGATGGCAAGATTGAGGCTCAAGTATATGATACTGTAGATAACTTTATGAAAGATTTAAGGTCGTAGAGGATAATATGCTGAAACTAAGGAAAACCTCTTTATTTAAAAAGCAGTACAAGAAAATGATTAGTAGTGGTCGGTATAAAGAAGAAAATTTTGTAGAAATACTAAAAAAATTAGTGAATCAAGAACCATTAGATGAAAAACATAATGATCACTCTTTAGTAGGGCAAAAACGTCCTGTTAGAGAGTTACATATTAATCCTGATTGGCTTTTGATTTATTTAATTGATGATAAACAACTTATTCTTACGGTCGTTCAAACTGGAACTCATTCAGATTTATTTGGCCATAAGCAACAATTTTAAAACAGATGAAATTTCTTAGAAATATGTATCTAGAACCTTGTCTTGACAAGGTTCTTTTTTGGATATTTACTTTTCTAAAAAATATTAGCTATTGTTATCATCATACTTAGACCAATATGGGGTTAGTTTTTTTTAGAATCACTAATTTGAATTTTTATAAATACATGAATTGACATAGAATCGTGTATTCAGATCCTTATTAAATCAAGACAATTTTTTTTAACTTAAAAGCAAAAAAATCGCAGGTAGTTATCAATGCGGGTACGCCCTACTAATAGTGTTTATTTATTTTTAAACGTGTTTAAGTCAAATAATAAGCGAAATGCGAAGCTAATACCCACTACAGAATAGATAAATGTTAAATCGTAATAAGTATTTTTGAATGCAAAACCATCAAATATAAAATATAAAAAAACTACCAAAATTATGACTATAAGATCTTGTATAATTCTTTTTTTGTTTTTTTCATAGTAAATACTCCTTCTTTTTTTGATATTTAGTTGATACATGAAATTAGATAAAATCGTGTATCCAGAACCCTTTAACAGCAGGGTTCTTTTTTTATGACCACGCTCAATACACGATTTTGCTTTAACCAGCGTTGTAATCGGCTATTCTTTTTTATTAAAGAGACGGCTGAAAATGCCTTTTTTCATTACTGGCTCACTAGGATCAACAAACTTAATCTTTGTTTCATTATCTGCAGGTATATCTAATTGCTTATTTTTTTCTTCTTCTGCAGTAAGTAATTTTTCTACCAATGTTTCTAACCTTTCAATATTATTTGTTTGTTTTTCCATAATTTCTACCTGCTTGTATACTACTGATATAACAGATAGTAGTGTTACATCAGATACAGCTTCCTCTGTATCTTCGACTGTAACACTACTATACCCTATAGAGAACAAAGCTTGATTTATAGCGTTATCTAGTGTTATATCAGTAGACTTTAGCGCTACTAACTGTTGTAGTAGTGTTATATCAGTAAGAGAATATAATCGATGATTTTTTTTGTTTCGATAGAAATATTTCCCGTCAGGTGACTGCTTATCAATTAAAGATACGTATTTTCTAAGGGCGGATTCTGATAAATCAACCTTTTCAAGCACTTCAGAGAATGCAAACATTTCTTTTCCTTCTATCTCTTTCAATATTTGAACCTCCTCAAAATACTTTTAGAATAGACTTTTAAGGTGCTATAGTACTGATATAGTAGCATGTTATTTTGTCCAGTCATCTAAGGGAACTTTTTGTAAGTTATTATCAATAAGATTAATGTTTTTAATAAAATGGTTGCGAATATCTACTTGTACAACTTTTCGTCCACGGTTAGCAGTAAACATTTCTAATTCCATATCATTTATTTTAAGATTAATTTCATTTATTGCTTTTTGAAACACGTTTTTATTAAGATCTTTAAAAGCATAACTTTCTGGAGCGCCAAGCCATTCTTTGAACTCGTCAGGAGTACCACTTAAAACTGTTTTTTTCTTGCCATAATCTTTATCAGCTTCACGCATTAACTTGTATAAAAGAATAGAATATTTACTATTTAGTTGAATTGTATCAAGAAGAAGATATTGAGTATAACTTTCTTTCAATGAAAGTAAATATGGAGCGAAATTTTGATTAATACGTAATTCGATTTGGCCATTTTCCCATACATCTATATCAGAAAACCAACCAGTAATAGTCATTTTTTTTTCTTGTTCGCTATAAATAAAGACGTCTTTTTTTCGCATTTCATTAATATTATTAACTATATCAGAATAATTTTTACCGCTTCGAGTAAGACCTAATATATTAGTAATTTCATACATAGACGTACGTACGATATTAAAGCTAGTATCAGAAGGTTTTATCTTAGAAATAACAAAATCCATAATTTTAAGTTGTCGAGCTGTTAAATCATGTCTTGCTTTAGTAATTAAATCATTATGCTCTACTACATAATAAAATTTTGAATCATCAAGGTCTTCAGTATTAAAATTTCTATCACTGGCCCACAAATCTAATTTACGCATAAAATACCTCCTTTTATATTAAGGTTAGTTTAACAATATAGAGGTTAAATAGCAATTCTTTTCTATAATAACTCCCCATAGGTGTACTTTACACTCCCCATAGGTGTACTTTACACTCCCCATAGGTGTACTTTACACTCCCCATAGGTGTACTTTACACTCCCCATTAACTCTCTTTATCCTTGGTGTTAAAGCATTAATAATTCATTAAGTACTTAGAAGTATTATTCAATTATTATATAAAGTAAAAAAAGAAACGTTTGTGTTTTGTGTTCCATATCATTAAATTATTACAAATAAAATATTTAACCGCAAAAGTGTTGCTAGTACAATATTGACTTAAAGACAAAGTGTCGTCTTTGAGTATTCTTGAAACGCAATAAAAATATCTATAAATATATTGAGTTTAGTATTTTTAGGAAAAGTGATAGACAAGATCAAGTGACAAAAGGAAACCTTGCTCCGCAAGCTAAAAAGCATTCTAAAAAGTCAAAAGAAGTCGCTACGCTCCATTTGCAATGAAAAGAGAGGGGAAGAGAAGGCTTTTTAGTAAAACGGCTTAAAAGCTTGTTTTGGCTAAGAATAAAACGAGTAAAGAGCTCACTTCGTTCGTGCAGGGCAAGCCCTACATACCCAAAGTCTAAAATCGTTAAAAAAAGATTGGTTAAATCGTTTGTAGTTCATTCACGTACAAATACGAGCATTTAGCTTTAAAGTTCGTTAAACCAACTCTAAAGGCTATTTAAAGTCGTTTTAAATGCAATATGTTTAAATTTGTTTCACTTATCCGTCTGATTTTTCTTACGAGAATAAAAAAATTGTCGTAAGAAAGGTTGAATGGGCAGGTAGACAAACGAAAGAAGAGCAAAAGCTAATGCAAAATAACTTAAAGTCATTAAGAAAGCACCAAAAGCTGTATGGAACACATTATTAAAAATAAACGTTATCGCTGCATAGGTAACAGCCAGTATCCAAAAAGTTTTTTTGTTCATTTCTAAACTCCTAATGGTTCATTTTCTTTAACTTGCTGCATTTCATTTTTAGTATGAATCAAGCGAATTTTCGTTTCAATTTCAGTAACGACCAGAAAGACAATTTGCAGGTATTTTTTCTTTTTTTATTTTTTAAAGAGGTGTTAACTAATTTTTAGAGGGAACTAGATCAGACTACTTTTTTATTTAACGAACGACTTCTGATTTTCAAATGTTAAAATCTTGTTTGGCAGGCAACGGGTATGTAGTCGCATTCCCCAAAACGTTGTTTTGACCTGATAGGAAGTTTCCTATAACCTTACGCTCTTTTATATTTATTTTTTTCAAAATAAGTATAAAAGGTTGTTGTCGCTTTGCTCGATTTTTTTAAAAGAGAACAAAAATAAAAGAAGTATACGAAAGAAAAAAAGTTCTCCATTTTGCATCTTTATTATTCTTTATGCTCTATCTTTTTTTCTTTTTTTTTTTGAAAGCATCTCTTTTTGTTCTGACCTCTTTTTAGATTTTAAACAAAGGGCGCACTTACACATCATCTTTTAAGATGATGTATGTTGCTTCCTGAAATCTAAAAAAGTATTTTAAAATGATCACGTAACCGTGTCGTTTTAAAATACTTTTTTGTGTGAAAATTCCTTCGGAATTTAAAAACTCGCTTTGCTCATGTCTAAAAATTTAAGTTTGATTCTCTCTATTTATCTAGTAAAATTGTAGTAGCAAAGACTAGAAGCAATAACGGTTGATTAGTGGTCCAGTCACTCGTTATTCTTCAAGAAGCTAATGGGAAAAGCTTTTTGGAGCTAGTTTTTTTGCTTTTAACCCGTAAATAGGAAGCGAGCACCAGTAAACATCTGGTATAGCCTGTTATACCAAAATAAATTTTGGTCAGGCTCTGCGAGGCAAAAACCGTCTGTTCTCTCTGTCCCTTTTTTCGCCTTTAGGCTGAAAAGGATCGTCGTAAACAGGCCCGAAAAACGACGGTATTCCCGTCTGTTTTTTTCGGGCAAAATAAAAAAAATCCCCTTCGCCTTTTTGGCAGGGGACTTTTCTTTAAAAAAAGAGATGAAAAGCAAGAGAAAAAACACGTTAAAAGTGTCATACATATGTATACATTATGTATGACAAGTGTAACACATATGTGTACATATGTCATACACGACCTCTTGCAAACGCCGGTATAACAGTCTTTTGAAGAGGGGTAAGAAAAGGCCGTTTTTCGCCTTCTAGGCGCCTGGTTTTATTTTTGAGATTCGTCAGGCACAGCCTGACACGTCAACGTTTTGAAGCGGAGCGGAAAACCGGCAGGCGCCTGAATCTCTTTATGCTCTCCTTAAAACCTACTGATTTGAATTTTTAAAATAGTTTTTTTGTAGCAAGGATATTTTTTTGAAAATCGACACGTATAAACGACAGCAGAAAAGCAGTCAGATCCATACCTGTTTACTGTCAATTTTGGGAAGAATTAAAATTGACAATTATTTAATAGTCTTACTTTTACCAATGGAATCGATAATTACTCCAAAGATTCCTCCACTAATTACTCCAAAGATAATAGTTGAAACCCAATTATCAAATGAAAAGTAACCCACTAGTGTCGTACTAACAATTGTTAGGAAAACAATATAATACTTATCTATAAAATTACCTTTTTTAATTTTCTTGTCTATAGATGAAACCATTGTTTTATCCCCTCTCAATAATTGATCCAAAGAAATATTTAACTCATCGGAAATTTTTAACAAAAGTTGAATATCAGGGTAATTTCTTCCTACTTCCCAATTTGAAACTGCGGCCCTTGTCACATCCAATCGTTCAGCAAGCTCTTCCTGAGTAATATTCAATTCAGTTCTTCTTTTTTTTATTTCATGACTGATTTCCATTAACAATCTCCTTTAAACGAAGTTAATCATTCTTACTCCTTTTGTACAAGCTAGGGATTCTATCGTCCGTTTGATAAGGATGATAGAATCTGTGTCATTGTTTTAAACGCTACGTTTGTAAACCTTATATTTTTAAATCCAATAAATATTTTTAGACTAATACATGAAATTCTATAGAACCGTGTATCCCGAACCCTTTTATATCAGGATTCTTTTTTATCTATTTTTTTTATTTTTCAAAGACCAGCTAAAGCTAATTACAAAAAGTAAAAATGCGGCAATTCCTAAATACAAAAGAAGCCCTCCTTTTTTATAGTTCTGTTGATAATAACATATACCTAAGTTGTGATTGTTTCATACATGAAATCTTATAAAGTCATGGATGTATATATATTGCCTTTAAATACATTTCATTTGTATTGATAGTCAATCTTATTATATTGATTTTTCTTGATAATAGTGATAGAATAAAAGAGTAGAAAGGAGTGTTTAAGTTGACTACAAAAAATGTTCAAATACGCATGGAAAATGAATTAAAAGAAAAATCAGATGAACTGTTCAATAACTTAGGTACATCTACTAATGAGGCTATTAAGATCTTTTTAAGTACAGCTGTTAGGACTAATGGTTTTCCGTTTGAAATTACGCTAGATAAACCAAATACTGAGACTAAAAAAGCTATTGAAGAAGCTTATGCTATTCAAGATGGCAAGATTGAGGCTCAAGTATATGATACTGTAGATAACTTTATGAAAGATTTAAGGTCGTAGAGGATAATATGCTGAAACTAAGGAAAACCTCTTTATTTAAAAAGCAGTACAAGAAAATGATTAGTAGTGGTCGGTATAAAGAAGAAAATTTTGTAGAAATACTAAAAAAATTAGTGAATCAAGAACCATTAGATGAAAAACATAATGATCACTCTTTAGTAGGGCAAAAACGTCCTGTTAGAGAGTTACATATTAATCCTGATTGGCTTTTGATTTATTTAATTGATGATAAACAACTTATTCTTACGGTCGTTCAAACTGGAACTCATTCAGATTTATTTGGCCATAAGCAACAATTTTAAAACAGATGAAATTTCTTAGAAATATGTATCTAGAACCTTGTCTTGACAAGGTTCTTTTTTTGGATATTTACTTTTCTAAAAAATATTAGCTATTGTTATCATCATACTTAGACCAATATGGGGTTAGTTTTTTTTAGAATCACTAATTTGAATTTTTATAAATACATGAATTGACATAGAATCGTGTATTCAGATCCTTATTAAATCAAGACAATTTTTTTTAACTTAAAAGCAAAAAAATCGCAGGTAGTTATCAATGCGGGTACGCCCTACTAATAGTGTTTATTTATTTTTAAACGTGTTTAAGTCAAATAATAAGCGAAATGCGAAGCTAATACCCACTACAGAATAGATAAATGTTAAATCGTAATAAGTATTTTTGAATGCAAAACCATCAAATATAAAATATAAAAAAACTACCAAAATTATGACTATAAGATCTTGTATAATTCTTTTTTTGTTTTTTTCATAGTAAATACTCCTTCTTTTTTTGATATTTAGTTGATACATGAAATTAGATAAAATCGTGTATCCAGAACCCTTTAACAGCAGGGTTCTTTTTTTATGACCACGCTCAATACACGATTTTGCTTTAACCAGCGTTGTAATCGGCTATTCTTTTTTATTAAAGAGACGGCTGAAAATGCCTTTTTTCATTACTGGCTCACTAGGATCAACAAACTTAATCTTTGTTTCATTATCTGCAGGTATATCTAATTGCTTATTTTTTTCTTCTTCTGCAGTAAGTAATTTTTCTACCAATGTTTCTAACCTTTCAATATTATTTGTTTGTTTTTCCATAATTTCTACCTGCTTGTATACTACTGATATAACAGATAGTAGTGTTACATCAGATACAGCTTCCTCTGTATCTTCGACTGTAACACTACTATACCCTATAGAGAACAAAGCTTGATTTATAGCGTTATCTAGTGTTATATCAGTAGACTTTAGCGCTACTAACTGTTGTAGTAGTGTTATATCAGTAAGAGAATATAATCGATGATTTTTTTTGTTTCGATAGAAATATTTCCCGTCAGGTGACTGCTTATCAATTAAAGATACGTATTTTCTAAGGGCGGATTCTGATAAATCAACCTTTTCAAGCACTTCAGAGAATGCAAACATTTCTTTTCCTTCTATCTCTTTCAATATTTGAACCTCCTCAAAATACTTTTAGAATAGACTTTTAAGGTGCTATAGTACTGATATAGTAGCATGTTATTTTGTCCAGTCATCTAAGGGAACTTTTTGTAAGTTATTATCAATAAGATTAATGTTTTTAATAAAATGGTTGCGAATATCTACTTGTACAACTTTTCGTCCACGGTTAGCAGTAAACATTTCTAATTCCATATCATTTATTTTAAGATTAATTTCATTTATTGCTTTTTGAAACACGTTTTTATTAAGATCTTTAAAAGCATAACTTTCTGGAGCGCCAAGCCATTCTTTGAACTCGTCAGGAGTACCACTTAAAACTGTTTTTTTCTTGCCATAATCTTTATCAGCTTCACGCATTAACTTGTATAAAAGAATAGAATATTTACTATTTAGTTGAATTGTATCAAGAAGAAGATATTGAGTATAACTTTCTTTCAATGAAAGTAAATATGGAGCGAAATTTTGATTAATACGTAATTCGATTTGGCCATTTTCCCATACATCTATATCAGAAAACCAACCAGTAATAGTCATTTTTTTTTCTTGTTCGCTATAAATAAAGACGTCTTTTTTTCGCATTTCATTAATATTATTAACTATATCAGAATAATTTTTACCGCTTCGAGTAAGACCTAATATATTAGTAATTTCATACATAGACGTACGTACGATATTAAAGCTAGTATCAGAAGGTTTTATCTTAGAAATAACAAAATCCATAATTTTAAGTTGTCGAGCTGTTAAATCATGTCTTGCTTTAGTAATTAAATCATTATGCTCTACTACATAATAAAATTTTGAATCATCAAGGTCTTCAGTATTAAAATTTCTATCACTGGCCCACAAATCTAATTTACGCATAAAATACCTCCTTTTATATTAAGGTTAGTTTAACAATATAGAGGTTAAATAGCAATTCTTTTCTATAATAACTCCCCATAGGTGTACTTTACACTCCCCATAGGTGTACTTTACACTCCCCATAGGTGTACTTTACACTCCCCATAGGTGTACTTTACACTCCCCATTAACTCTCTTTATCCTTGGTGTTAAAGCATTAATAATTCATTAAGTACTTAGAAGTATTATTCAATTATTATATAAAGTAAAAAAAGAAACGTTTGTGTTTTGTGTTCCATATCATTAAATTATTACAAATAAAATATTTAACCGCAAAAGTGTTGCTAGTACAATATTGACTTAAAGACAAAGTGTCGTCTTTGAGTATTCTTGAAACGCAATAAAAATATCTATAAATATATTGAGTTTAGTATTTTTAGGAAAAGTGATAGACAAGATCAAGTGACAAAAGGAAACCTTGCTCCGCAAGCTAAAAAGCATTCTAAAAAGTCAAAAGAAGTCGCTACGCTCCATTTGCAATGAAAAGAGAGGGGAAGAGAAGGCTTTTTAGTAAAACGGCTTAAAAGCTTGTTTTGGCTAAGAATAAAACGAGTAAAGAGCTCACTTCGTTCGTGCAGGGCAAGCCCTACATACCCAAA